>JAJRSS010000162.1 GCA_024278615.1 Alphaproteobacteria bacterium | reverse complement strand
TCGTCACCGTAGAAACCCATGAATATACGTCTCTCAACCTTCGGGTCTCAACCTTCGAGACGGGCCCAAAGGTCCTCCTCGGTATGAGGAATTTTCTCGGCTTCACACTGAAGAGCAAGCCGGGCGGGCGTCTCGGAACGCAAGGTCAAGACAGATGCGCTAGGCTTTCCCGTTGACATTACACCGGACCATTCAGGAGTAAAGCCTTATAGAACCACGCATAATACTTTACGTTTACGTAAACGTCAAGATAGCCACCACGATTAAGCCGCGGGCTCCGGCGGCCTGCAGGGCGAAGAAGAAGAGAACGACGGCCGCCGGCAAGGCAAGGTAAAGCCTGAACAGGAAGGGTGATCCGCCCAGGGCAGCATTGACGACCGCCGAGCACGAGGCGCAGGCGCAACGGGGCGCCCGCGGCAAAGAACCAACTCGTGGAGGGGCCGGTCTTCATTTCCATTGCTTTCACCGCCATAACGCCATAAGGGGCATGGTTGAGCGCCCCGGCGGAAAGACCGGGCAGGCCCGGGCCAGGATGGGAAGGAAAATTGAGAAGTGCTGGCACAGATCTTCACCATCATCGCTCCGGTGTTCGTGTGCGCCATGGCCGGCTTCTTCTGGGTCAAGCGCGGTCACGAGTTCGACACCGAACTGATGACCAAGCTGGTGGTCAACCTGGGAACGCCCAGCCTGGTATTTTCCACCCTGGTCAAGGTTGATATCGAACCAGCCACCTTTGGCCACATGGCGGTGGCGGCGCTGACTACCCTGGCCGCGTTCCTGGTGCTTTCCTGGTCCATCCTCAAGGTCCTGGGAATGGACCAGCGGGCTTTCCTGCCGGCGCTGACCTTCGCCAACGTGGGCAACATGGGGCTGCCTCTAAGCCTGCTGGCCTTCGGTGGCGAGGGGTTGGCCCTGGCGATCACTTATTTTACCGTTTTCGTGCCCGTCCTGTTCACCGTCGGCGTCGGCATCACCGCCGGCTCGGTACGGTTGACGGACCTCGTGCGCATGCCCATCCTGTACGCCGTCGCCGCCAGCCTGGCCGTGCTGTACACCGGCCTGCCGGTGCCGGAGTGGATTTACCAGACCACCAATCTGCTGGGCGGCATGACCATTCCCCTGATGCTCATCGCCCTGGGGGTTTCCCTGGCCAGCCTCAAGATCACCAGCCTGCCCCGCAGCATCGGCGTTTCGGTCCTTCGCCTGGTCATGGGCTTTGCCGTCGGCTGGGCGACGGCCACCGCCCTGGGCATGGAAGGCGCGGCGCGGGGCGTGCTGATCCTGCAATGTTCCATGCCGGTGGCCGTATTCGTCTACCTGTTCGCCGCCCGCTACAACCACCGGCCGGCGGAGGTGGCGGGAACGGTGGTCATTTCCACGTTGCTCAGTTTCGTCACCCTGCCGGCCCTGTTATGGTTCGTGCTGTGATGAATTCAGCGGCGGATAAAATCAGCATCGAGCGAATATTCCGCTATCCGGTCAAGGGGCTCAGCGCCGAACGGCTGCACCGGGTCACCCTTCAACCGGGTGAATGCCTGCCCCACGACCGGCGCTTCGCCATTATCCACGGCGCCGCGCCCTTCGATTCGCAAAACCCCCAATGGCTGCCCAAGACTCACTTTCTGATGCTGATGCGCGATGAAAAGCTGGCCCAGTTGAAAACCAGGTTCGACCCCGGCACGGGTTTGCTGTCCGTGGAACATCAAGGCAGGCAAGTCCTGCATGAGGATATTACCGCCGCCGCCGGCCGGCGATCCATCGAACAGTTCTTCGCCGGTTTCATGGACGAAAAATATCCAAAGGACTCGCCAGTCGGCCTGAAGGTCGCCGAAGCGCCGGGCCACGCGTTCGCCGACGCCTCCCCCAAGCCCGGGACGCTGACCAACAAATATATTCACATCCTCAACCTTGAAAGCGTCCACGACCTGGAACGGTCCATGGGGTGCGCGGTGGACCCTAACCGTTTCCGGGCCAATTTCTACCTTGCCGGGGCGGCGGCGTGGTCGGAATTCACCTGGATGAACCAGGTTATTTCCCTGGGCGGGGCGCGCCTTAAAATCATCAGTCGCACCGACAGGTGCGCGGCAACATCGGTCAACCCGGCGACGGCTGAACGCGACCTGAACGTGGTCAAGGCGCTCAAGCGCGGTTACGGCCATATCGACATGGGGGTTTACGCCGAAGTGATCGGCGGCGGCGACATCGCCGAGGGCGATGAAGTGGTTCCTCCGGCTGCCGTGGGTTAGCCTTCCGCGCCAAGGCGTTCAGCGCCAACCGGCCGATCTTTTCCGCTTCATCCCGGCATTCCGTTTCCCCATTGGCAATTTGCGGTCTGGTCCCCGAAATGGCACCCAATTTGGCTGAGCTATTACAATATGGAAGGCTAGAGCGTTCTGCATTTAGATTGAAGCATATCCGGAATTCTTGAAATAGTTTGCACATTCCTGTGGGGTGAATTCGTCGAGGAGCGCGCCGATCCGCCGCCAGGTTGCCTCGACGGTCCGTTCTTCCGCCTTTTTGAGCAGCGTTTTGAGTTTGGCGAAGACCTGTTCGATGGGATTAAGGTCCGGAGAATAAGGCGGCAGGAAGAACAGGTGTGCGCCCGCCGCGCGGATGGCGGTTCGCACGGTCTCCCCCTTGTGACTGCTCAGGTTATCGACGATGACGATGTCACCGGGTTTGAGGGTGGGGATGAGAAACTGCTCCACATAGGCCGTGAAGCTGACGGCGTTGATGGGGCCATCAAGGACCGCCGGGGCGTCGATCCGGTCATGGCGAAGAGCGGCCAGGAAAGTCATGGTTTTCCAGTGACCGTAAGGCGCTTTAGCTTTGAGCCGCTTTCCCCTTCGGCTCCATCCGTGGGTCCGCGTCATGTTGGTCTTGGCCCAGGTCTCGTCGATAAAGACCAGACGCCTGGGATCGACCTTTCCCTGGTAGCGCTTCCAACTCTTGCGCCGCCGCGCCACGTCAGGCCGGTCTTGCTCGCTGGGCAGCACGCTTTTTTTTGAAGCTGATACCTTCCGACTGAAAGAACCGCGACAACATGCCGGTGTCGGCCTTGACGCCACGTTCTTCGAAAAGCCGGTTACTCAACGCGGCAAGCGTGAGATCAGGCTCCACCTCAATCACCGACAAAAGCCAGTCGCGTTGCGGCTTCGTCTTCGACGGACGGTGACCGCCCGTGCCGACCGGGTGACGGCGGCCTTCCCGCTCGACGCCCTGAACCCAACGCACCGCCGAAGCCACACTCACCCCGAAACGCGCCGCAGCGCCGTTCCGCGACATCCCGCCAATAACAACCGCATCAATCACACGGTCGCGTAAATCCTGTGAACATGCTCTTCCCATTCCATGCCGGCCTCCTTCTCCAGCCAACATCTTGAATCATAGTTACCGACCCTTGGGAATCCCCTTTATCGATTCAGCCTATTCACAGG
>JAJRSS010000161.1 GCA_024278615.1 Alphaproteobacteria bacterium | reverse complement strand
GAGAGTGAACCGTGACCGACAACCCATCCCCCACCCAGCCTCGGCAGCCGCCCCTCGCCACGGCAATGTTCGGCGAGTTCGCCGGCACCTTCATCCTGGTGTTTTTCGGCGTTGGCGCGGTCAATGCCGCCGTGGTTACCGGCGCCCAGGTGGGCCTGTGGCAGGTAGCGGTGGTCTGGGCCGTCGGCGTCAGCCTGGGCATTTACACGTCGGCCGCCCTGTCCGGCGCCCACATCAATCCGGCCATCACCTTGGCCGTCGCCGTCTATGACCGCTTTCCCTGGCCCCGGGTAGCGCCCTACTGGTTAGCCCAGGTGGCTGGCGCCATCTGCGCCTCGCTGGTGCTGTACGCCATGTTCGCCGAGGCGATCATCGAATTCGAACGCCAGAATGGGCTTTTGCGCGGCGGCCCCGGCAGCCAGTTGAGCGCCATGGTGTTCGGCGAGTATTTCCCCAACCCGGCCGTCTTCGGCACGACGGAGGACGCCTGGCGGGTGGTCAGCCTGCGCACCGCCTTCGTCGCCGAAATGATCGGCACCGCCATGCTTGCCTTCCTGGTTTTTTCGGTCACCAACGATCTCAACAAGGCGCGGCCGTCATCGGCCATAACGGCGGTGATCATCGGCCTGGGCGTGGCGGCGATCATTTCCGTCGTCGGGCCGCTGACCCAGGCGGCATTGAACCCGGCCCGGGATTTCGGTCCCCGGCTGGTTTCCTTTTACCTCGGCTGGGGAGAGATCGCCATTCCGGGACCCCGCGACGGCTGGCTGATCGTCTATATTCTCGGTCCCCTGGCCGGCGGGGTTGTCGGTGGCGGGCTCTATAAAGCGCTGGGAACCCGGTTCCGCAGGCTTCAGTAATTCCTACAGGTTTTGGCGCGAAGGTGACCGAGCATAATCAATGGGTTACACACGGCTAAATTCGTCATGCTCCGATTTACCGGAATTCATTTTGGGTCAGATTCGTAGCATTGAAATCGTCGCCTTCGCATCCATATGATCCGCTACCGCAACTGACGGTAAGGAGACCCGATCGTGGCTAATTATTCCATTCTCTATTGGCAGGACCTTCCCTCGGTGATCGAGGCCGGCGGCCGTTCCGGCAAGCACAAGGTTCAATTGAGCCAGAAGTTCCAGGACCTGATCGACCTGGTCGCCATGAAGAAAGGGCTGGCCGGCACCGACGCCTACCTGGATGAATGGCGCCGGGGCGAGGCGGAGCACCGGGACGGCACGCCGGAAGAAGTGGCCAATGCCGTGGCCGGCGAGATCGAGGCCCGGTTCGATGAGATCAAGAAGGCCGCCCTGGAAGGCCTGTGATCCCTTGAGGAAAGGCGTTGAGGGGAAAGGAATAATTGCCTCCCCTTAATTCAATTCCCGAATATCGTAAGAATATTGAACCTTATCCGCCCGAATTCGCCTTCTGTTCGAGGGCGTGGCGGGCGATTTTTTTCATTACCGCCGGCAGGGCATGGTCGCCCAGCCGGTCCGGCGGGCACCAGACGCCTTTTTCCGCCGCTTCGCCGTCCACCCGCCCCTTCAGCACCATCAGTTCCAGGTGAAAATGGGTGAAGGCGTGGCGGATCACTCCGGGCACCGGATGCCAATGAACCGGCCCGGCATCCTCGTTTGACGCCTCCTTCAATGCCTCCTCCGGCGCATGGGCGCGGGCTTCGTCCAGCCCCCAGGCCCCGGCCCGCCACGGGGTGGAGGGCACTTCCATCATGCCGCCCAGCAGCCCCTTTTCCGGCCGCCGGCGCAGCAGCACCGCGCCGTCTTTCCGGGTCATCCAGAAGGCCACGCCCCGCCGGGTGGGCTTTTTCCCCGCCGGCGCCTTGACCGGGTACCGGGTGGGCCGCCCTTCCGCCTCCGCCCGGCAGGCGCCGGTCCACGGGCAAACGCCGCAACGGGGGCTTTTCGGCGTGCATACGGTGGCGCCAAGATCCATGAGCGCCTGGGCGAAATCGCCCGAGGCCCCTTTTCTCGATCCCCGGGGGGGCATCAGTTCCCCGGCCAGGGTTTCCAGGTGAATGCGGGCGCCCGGCAGGGAGGCCCGCACCCCATGCAGGCGGGCCACGACCCGGATGATGTTGCCGTCCACGGGCGCCGTCCGGCGTTGATAGGCGATGGCGGCGACGGCCGCCGCCGTGTAGGCGCCGATGCCGGGCAGGCGGCGCAGGCCTTCTTCCGTATCGGGAAAGCGGCCGCCCAACTCGCCCGCCACCACGACCGCGCAACGGTGCAGGTTGCGCGCCCGGGCATAGTATCCCAACCCCTGCCAGGCATGCAGGACGTCATCCAGCGAGGCCGCCGCCAGGTCTTCCACCCGGGGCCAACGGTCGAGGAAACGGCCATAATAGGGGATGACCGTGACCACCTGGGTTTGCTGCAACATGATTTCACTCAGCCACACCCGGTAGGGATCCACGGCCTCCCCGGCCGCCGCCCGCCAGGGCAGGGTCCGCCCGTGGCGGCGGTACCAGGCCATCAGGCGTCGGCGCATTTGGGTTCGTTTTGTCATTTGATCAATCTTGTGCCTTATGTCCGTATTGCACACAATATATGGACATGAGCGGGATGCCATGGAGCGCATTTGTCGTGAGCAGGTTGTGGACAAAACAGGGATTCCATCCCCCCTGTCCCATTGTGCCGAAGCCGGCTTGTGCCTACCATATTCCAACCATCCTCACCTGAAAAAGACGGCCCGAACCGCATGGCGGAACATTCACCCAAGACGCCGTCCCCCGAAACGGCAAAATCCCCTTCCGGCAAACCGGCCCGCCGGGGTGGCGGTCCCCGCGCCCTGGCCCAGGCGGTGTCCCGGGTCACCCGGCCCCTGTTCACCCGGCGCGGGCTTTCCGGCGGCGCCATCGTCGAGGACTGGCCGGTCATCGCCGGCGAGCACCTGGCCGCCCGCACCTTGCCGGAGCGGATAACCTACCCCACCGGCCGGCAGGACGGCGGCACCCTGCACCTGAAAGTCGAATCCGGCGGCCTGGCGACGGAAGTGCAGCACCTGGAGCCCTTGCTGGTGGAGCGAATCAACGGCTACTTCGGATACAAGGCCATATCG
>JAJRSS010000160.1 GCA_024278615.1 Alphaproteobacteria bacterium | reverse complement strand
GTTCGATGTCCAGTGGCATCGCCACACTGGCCAATGGTTCCGCGTCCATCAAGGCTTGTCTCTCAGAGCCGCCCTTCACGCAATCGAAACCAGCGAATTCCTTCATCCTGTCTGATCAACCCCCTTCACCGGACGGACACGTATCTCAGGACTTCAAACGCTCTTTAACTTTCTTAATAATTTCGTCGCGAAGCCGTCCTTTATGCATATGGCCACCTAGTGTAACGCTGGTAGCGTACAGCGATTTTCCGAAGACTTTGTCTTTTGCCAATCCCCAATATGAGGCACTCCTCAAACAAATGACGACTCGATGACCCGCTAAAGCCTCCGGAAACAATGTTAACTGCGCCCAATCTACCGACACCCGGCATGACGGTAACGAGGTCAACAAGCTGTAATCTCTGAACTTCTTAGAATGGTAGCCACCAATATTTAGCACGGCGACTTTGTCTTGAAGTTCCTCCCATGGTCCGAAAACCCTCGTCCTTTCGCTCCACCATTTCCAGGCCCCGAAATATTTATCTGGAGACGGAAAAGGGGCATATCCTTGCCGTTGTTCAACATACCGCTGCTGCCCCCCGGGCGTTGATGCCTCATCGACATCACTTTGGTCCCAGCCCGGTGATAGATAGAGGAGAACGATCGGAGATGTTCGCAACGGACCAACGAAGGCGCCCGGCAGGCACCTCAGATCAAAGTTATGCCTGACCCGATTGAACACATCTTTATCGGCGGGGTGAATTTTATCCTTGGGATCAATTTGCTCCCAGAAGGAGAATATGTCTGTTGGCATATCAACCGATACATCCCAGATCACTCAGTTTCCACGGCAATGTTACCCAAATTGCGCCGCCGTCGGAAAGGTTTTCCGCCTCAGCCTTCTTGCCGGCCCCGGACCAGGAGCAATCCTCACGAAGGCGGATTTCCCATTGACAAACAGGCCGTTATGGCAAGAATGGCGACCGGTTTGGAGAGTAACGCCATGACCACGATTGGCACACCGCGACGACGACGATTGAGCCCGTGCGCCCAGCGCCTTGGCCGCGCCTGCGCCTAAATCCGTCCGCAAGGTCCCCTCTCCTACTCCCTTTTTCCCTTCGGTTCCGGTTCCCAGGCGGCAGGCAACGCCCTCCAACCCGTTACAGGACCGCCATTCCGAGGAACCCGATGATGACCGCCATGCCCTACACCGTTGAGCACCAGAATCCCGGCGATATTGCCGCCATCGAAGCCCTGCTCGACCGGGTTTTCGGAGCGGACCGGCAAGCCAAGACCTCCTATCAATACCGGCGGGGGATTGCGGAAGTGCCCGGCCTGAGCTTCGTCGCCCGGCAGACGGGCGGCGGCGACCGGCTTTTGGGCACCATCCGCTTCTGGCCGGTGATCATCGGCACGGCCCCCCATTTCGTGCCCCATGCCTCTGCCCGGGCCCTGCTGCTGGGCCCGCTGGCGGTGGCGCCGGAACGGAAAAACACCGGCATTGGCGGCAGGCTGATTGAAAGGGGCCATGGCGCCGCCAGGGCGCAAGGCTGCGGCGTCGTCGTCCTGGTCGGCGATCAGGACTATTACGGCCGCTTCGGTTTCAGCCCGGCCTCGAATTCCGGCATTTTCATGGCCGGCGAGCCCGACCGGCTGATGGTGCGGGAAATCCTCCCCGGCGCCCTGGCCGGCGTGGCGGGACAAGTCCAGCACCGGAGGGGGGTTCGACCCAGTTTAAGAGCCGCCTGAAAACGCCCTTTCTTGACACCACTCTTTCTTGACACTGGCCTTTCTTGACACCGGCCAGGACGCCACGCACTATGATTTCCTGGTCTGGAACCTGAACGCCGGAAACCAGGAATCGGGCAGCCCGGGTGGACCGGCAAGCGTTCCCTGCGCCGCCCCCACAAGAACATTCGCAGGGCGGCCCGATGATCAATTTCACCACCACGCCGGATCGATACCGGCACTGGAAGCTGGCCGTTGACGGCCCCATCGCCACCCTGACCCTGGACGTGGATGAAAACGGCGGCCTGGACCCCGGTTACGCCCTCAAGCTCAATTCCTATGACCTGGGCGTCGATATCGAGCTATACGACGCCGTCCAGCGGTTGCGCTTCGAACACCCGGAAGTGGGTGCCGTGATCATGACTTCCGGCCGCGACCGGGTTTTCTGCTCCGGCGCCAATATTCTCATGCTGGCCCAGTCCTCCCACGTTCACAAAGTCAACTTCTGCAAGTTCACCAACGAAACCCGGAACGCCATCGAAGACGCCAGCCTGCATTCGCGCCAGAAATATATCTGCGCCGTCAACGGCACGGCCGCCGGCGGCGGTTACGAGCTGGCCCTGGCGGCCGACCATATTATCCTCGCCGACGACGGCTCCACCGCCGTCTCCTTGCCGGAAGTCCCCTTGCTGGCGGTGCTGCCGGGCACCGGCGGGCTGACCCGGCTGGTCGACAAGCGCAGGGTGCGCCGCGACCGGGCGGATTTCTTCTGCACCGTCACCGAAGGGATCAAGGGCAAGCGGGCGCTGGAATGGAATCTGGTGGACGAGTTGGCGCCTTTGTCGAGGCTGATGGAAACGGCCCGGATACGGGCGGCGAAACTGGCGGCCGGCGCAGGCCGGCCGGCGAAGGGGATTGCCCTTTCGCCCCTGAACCGCCAGATCACGGGGGATGCCATTGCCTACGATCATGTGACCGTAAAACTGGACCGGGCGGGCGGCGCCGCCCTATTCACCATCAACGGCCCCCATGGCGCGATTCCCGCCGATGCGGAAGGCATCTTCAAGGCGGGGGATGGCTTCTGGCCCCTGGCCATGTGCCGCCAGTTGGACGACGCCATATTGCACCTTCGTTTCAACGAACCCCAACTGGGCGCCTGGATTCTTCGCACCAATGGCGATACCGATAAGGTGGCCCAGGCCGATCAAGCGTTGTTGGACAACGCCGATGACTGGCTGGCGCGGGAAATCACCCTTTATCTGAAGCGCACCTTCAAGCGGCTGGACCTGAGTGCCCGCAGCCTCTTCGCCCTGATCGAACCGGCAAGCTGCTTCACCGGTACGCTATTGGAACTGGCCCTGGCCGCCGACCAGAGCTACATGCTCGACGGAACTTTTGAAGATGGCGACCATCCCCAACCCACCGTGCGGCTGACCGACATGAACTTCGGTCCCCTGCCCATGGCCAACGGCCTTACCCGTCTGGAAACCCGGTTTCTCGACGATTCCCAACGGCTGGCCGCCGTCCGGGCCTGGCGGGGCGAAGACCTGGACGCCCAGGCGGCGGAAGAACTGGGACTGGTCACCTTCGCCCCCGACGATATCGACTGGGAAGACGAAGTCCGCCTTGCGCTTTCGGCCCGCGCCGCCATGTCGCCGGACGCCCTGACCGGCATGGAAGCCAACCTGCGCTTCGCTGGTCCGGAAACCATGGAGAGCAAGATCTTCGCCCGGCTGAGCGCCTGGCAGAACTGGATCTTCCAGCGACCAAACGCCACCGGCGAGCAAGGCGCGCTAAAACGTTACGGCAGTGGGAACCAGGCCGTATTTGACAGGAAGAGAGCATGAGCATCGACTATTCGGACAAGATTCCGAACAACGTCGGCCTGGACGACAACCGGCGCCTTCAGCGGGCGCTGGAAAAATGGCAGCCGGCATACCTGGAATGGTGGGACAGCCTGGGGCCGGCGAAAAGCACCACTATGGATGTGTACCTGCGCACCGCCATCAGCGTCGAACCCGGCGGCTGGGCCCATTTCGATCATGTGCGCATGCCCGATTACCGTTGGGGCATTTTCCTGGCGCCGGAGGAAAAGGACCGGCGTGTCAACTTCGGCCGCCACAAGGGGGAAGCCGCCTGGCAGGATGTGCCGGGGGAATACCGTTCGGAACTGAAGCGGCTGATCGTCACCCAGGGAGACACGGAACCGGCCTCGGTGGAACAGCAGCGCCACCTGGGCCTCATCTGTCCTTCCCTTTACGACCTGCGCAACCTCTTTCAGGTCAATGTGGAGGAAGGCCGCCACCTGTGGGCCATGGTCTATCTTTTGCACGCCCACTTCGGACGCGACGGCCGCGAGGAAGCGGAGGCCATGCTGGAACGCCATTCGGGCGACCCGGACAAGCCGCGCATCCTTCAGGCTTTTAATGAAAAGACCGACGATTGGCTGGCTTTTTTCATGTTCACCTATTTCCAGGACCGGGATGGCAAGTACCAGTTGGCGTCGCTGGCGGAATCCGGGTTTGACCCGTTGTCCCGCACCTGCCGCTTCATGCTGACCGAAGAGGCCCACCACATGTTCGTCGGCGAAACCGGCATCGGGCGCATCGTCCAGCGCACCGCCGAAATCATGGCCGAACACAAAACCGACGACGTGCGCCCCCTGGGCGTCATCGACCTGCCGACCATTCAAAAGTACCTCAATTTCCATTACAGCATCTGCCTGGACTTGTTCGGCCAGGAATTATCCACCAACTCCGCCAACTACTTCACCATGGGGCTGAAAGGCCGATACCAGGAAACCAGGATCGATGACGATCACCTGCTGGCCGACTCCGTCTATGCCATCCCCGAGATCAGGGGCGGTGACATCGCAAGCATCGAAGCGCCGGCGCTGAGCTCGGTCAACGAACGCCTGCGCGCCGACTACATTCTCGACAGCCAGCGGGGCGTCGACCGGTGGAACGCCATTCTTGAAAAAGCCGGCATCGGCTACCGGCTGACCCTGCCCCATATCGCCTTCAATCGGGGGATCGGCGTTTTCGCCCCTGTGCACGCCACCCCCGATGGCCGCATCATCGATGACGCGGCGTGGAACCGGGACAGGGAACAATGGCTGCCCAGCGAAGGGGACCGGGCCTTCGTCGCTTCCCTGATGCATCCGGTAATGGAAGCGGGCAAGATGGCCCACTGGATCGCCCCGCCGGCCAAGGGCATCAACGGCCAGCCCTTGGATATGGAATACGTCCGGTTTAACTGAAAGCAGGATACTCGGGGGAGGAAAAGAAATGGCTGACAACCGGATCACCGTGGATACATCCGCATCGCCGACGGCGTTGACCTTTTCACCGCGGTTCAACGTCGCGGCCGCGTTCATCGACCGCCACCTGGAAGAAGGGCGCGCCGGCAAGGTGGCCATCCATCACGCCGGCGAACCGGTCACCTACGGCATGCTGGCCGATGGGGTCAACCGGTGCGGCAACGCGCTGTTGAATGCCGGCATGGCGCCCGGCGAACGCCTGCTGATGATGGTCAAGGACAGCCCGGAATTTTTCTACTTGTTCTGGGGCGCCATCAAAGCGGGCATCATACCGGTGCCCGTCAATACCATGCTCCGCGCCGCCGACTATGCCTACATGATCGGCGATTCGGCATGCACCGGGTTGGCCTGTTCGGCCGAGTTCGCCGGCGAAGTCGAGGCGGCGCTGGATGACGCCTCGCCGGTTCCGGGCACGGTCATCCGGGTGGAAGGCGAAGGCCAGGCTCTCCATGATTCCTTGGCCTTTGGGGACCTGATGAAAGACGCCGCAGGCCTTCTCGACCCGGCTCCGGCCACCGCCGATGATGACTGCTTTTGGCTGTATTCGTCGGGCACCACGGGCAAACCCAAGGGCGCCGTGCACAAGCACCGGGACATGGTGGTGGCGAGCCAGTATTACGGCGTCGAAACCCTGGGCTGCGGCGAAGACGATGTTTGCTATTCCGCCGCCAAGCTGTTCTTCGCCTATGGCCTGGGCAACGCCATGACCTTTCCCCTGTGGGTGGGCGCATCGACCGTGCTGTTCGCTCCCCGGCCGACGCCCGACACCACCTTCGAGGTCATGCAAACCCACCGGCCCACGCTTTATTTCGGCGTCCCCACCCTTTACGCCGCCCAGCTTCAGGCGATGGAAAAGGACATGCCCGACCTTTCGTTCCTGCGGTGCTGTGTTTCCGCCGGCGAGGCCTTGCCCGCCGACCTGCTGCACCGGTGGAAGGAAAAAACCGGCACCGACATCCTGGACGGTATCGGTTCCACCGAGGCCCTGCATATTTTCATTTCCAACCGCGCCGGCGATATCAAGCCCGGCGCCAGCGGCCGCGAAGTCACCGGTTATGAAGCCCGCATCGTCGACGGCGGCGGCAACGACGTACCCACCGGCGAAAGCGGGCAGTTGATCATCCGCGGCCGGTCCTGCGCCGAGCGCTACTGGAACAATGCGCAACGCACGGCGGCGACCATGGTCGATGGCTGGCTCAATACCGGCGATACCTATTACCGGGATGAAGACGGCTACTACTTTTACTGCGGACGCAACGACGACATGATGAAGGTGGGCGGCATATGGTGTTCGCCCTTCGAGATCGAGGCCAAGCTGGTCGAACACGATTCCGTTTTGGAAGCCGCCGTGGTCGGCCGCGCCGACGATGCCGGCCTGGTCAAGCCGCAGGCCCACGTGGTTCCCGCCGAAGGCATCGAGGGCTCGGACGCCCTGGCCGACGAATTGCTCAACCACTGCAAGGACGGCCTGGCGCCTTATAAATACCCACGCTGGTTCGTCTTCACCGACGCCCTGCCGAAGACGGCGACGGGCAAGATCCAGCGCTTCAAGCTGCGTTCGTGAGCCATAACGTGGGTGGCAAGCTCCTTTCCCTCGGGGAGGCCATGGGCAGGCATGTCAATGACGGCGATGCCGTCGTCCTGGGGGCCTGCCTGGAGCCCGATGTGCCTTTCGCCGCCACCTATGAAATCATCCGCCAGGGCAGGAAAAACCTGAATGCCATCGCCCCCATTTCCGACGCCTCCACCGACATGCTGATCGGCGCCGGGTGCGTCACCCAGGTCACCGGCGCCTGGGTGGGTAATGTTTCCGGCGGCCTGGGCCACAACTACCGCCGCGCCGTGGAAAAACAAATCCCCCACCCCATCGCCATCCACGACCATTCCAATTTTTCCATCGCCATGGCCTTGACGGCGGCGGCCCACGGCATGCCCTACGCCCCCCTTCGCACCCTTCTGGGGTCGGACATCCTTCGGTCCAATCCCCGCTTCAAGGTGACGGAAAACCCGTTCAGCGAAACGGCCGAGCCGGTGGTCCTGGTGCCGCCCCTCAAGCCCGATGTCGCGGTGATCCCGGTACAGCGGGCCGACAAGGACGGTAACTGCCATCACTGGGGCAACGCCGGGCTGATCCAGGAAGCGGCCCTGGCCTCGGACCGCATCGTCCTGCTGGCCGACGAACTGGTGGCGGCGGAAGTCATCACCTCCGACCCCAGCCGGGTTCCCTTTCCCGGCTATCGGGTAACCGCCGTCTGCCATGAACCGGCGGCGGCCCATCCATCGCCGATGACCGGGCGCTGGCGGCGGGATACTCCATTCCTGGACCAATACCACCGGGCCTCGCGGCGCCGCGACGACTTCCTTGCCTGGCTGGATGAATGGGTGCTGGGCGTCGCCGACCACCATGCCTACCGGGAAAAGCTGGGCGGCCGGCTGGAGGAATTGCGCATCAAGGACGACGCGCCCTCGGCCCCGGCCAACTACGCGGCGAAATAGAAAGGGGAATAACATGCCCGGTTCCGGCTCCTATTCCACCCAGGAACTGATGATCACCGCCGCCGCCAGGGAAATCCGTGACGGCGAGGTGGTATTCGTCGGCATGCGCCTGCCCATCGCCGCCTTCGGCGTCGCCCGGCTGACCCACGCGCCGGGCGCCGTCGGCCTGTTCGAATGCGGCCTGGTCCGCCATGCGCCGGCCACGGACATGCTCTACACCATGGGCGATCCGCCCAACCAGTTGGGCGCCGCCTGGGCCACCGGGCTGGTGCAGGTGATGGGCCAGTTGCAGGCGGGCCGGGTGGACGCCGGTTTCATCGGCGGGGCGGAGATCGACAAGTTCGGCAACATCAACACCTCCTACATCGGTGATTTCAGCAACCCGAGGATCAAGCTGCCCGGTTCCGGCGGCGCGCCGGATATCGCCGCCATGGCCGGACGGTTGCTGGCGATCATGAACCATGAAAAACGCCGGCTGGTGGAACGGGTGGATTACGTCACCTCGCCGGGCTATCTGGGCGGCGGCGGCGCCAGGGCGGAATTGGGTCTGGCCGGCGGGCCGGCGGCGGTGATTACCGACCGCGCCATCCTGCGCCCCCATGGGCCGTTGAACGAACTGCACCTGGCCTCCGTTCATCCCGGCCATACAGAGGAAGAGGTGAAGGAAAATACCGGCTGGGATTTGAAATCAGCACCACGGGTGGTCGAAACCCCGCCCCCATCCAAAGAGGAAATGGACGCGCTTTTCAAGGTCGACAAGGAAGGCTTCTGGCGGTGAGCGAGGAAGTTTTCCGGGAATACGGCCAGGCGGAACTGGACGCCCAGTACAACAACCGGGCCCGGGTGCCGGAACACGTTGAGCATTTCCAGCGTTGGCAGGAAGACAGCGCCGCCGTCCGGCGGGAATTTTCCTGCCGCACCGACATCGCCTACGGCGGCGGGCCAGCGGAAACCGTGGACATCTTCCAGGCCCGGGACGGCAACGGCGAGGCCGTGCAAAGCGGCGCGCCGGTGAACGTGTTTTTCCACGGCGGGTATTGGATCGCCTGCGACAAGCGGGATTTCAGCTTCATCGCCCGTTCCCTGGTGCCCGCCGGTTGCGCCCTGGTGATGGTCAATTACGGCCTGATCCCCACGGTGACCATGGACCAGTTGGTGGACCAATGCCGCCGGGCGCTCAAATGGGTGCACGCCAACGCCCATACTTTCGGCGGCGATGGGGCTAACCTTCACCTGTCCGGTCATTCGGCGGGAGGCCAATTGGTGGCCATGCTGCTGGCCGACCCAGGCTCGCCTCCCGTCAGCAGCGCCGCCTCCATCAGCGGCCTGTTCGAGTTGGAACCGGTGCGCCTTTGTTACATCAACGAAACCCTGGGCCTGGATGAGGCATCGGCAAAACGCAACAGCCCGCGGCACATGATCCCGGCCCAGAAACCGCCCCTGCTGTTGGCCTGGGGCAGCAGGGAGAGCGAAGAGTTCCGGCGGCAGAACATGGACTTCGCGGCGGAGTGGGAACGGCACGGCGTCCCCTGCCGGGCCATGGATTGCGGCGGCGCCGACCACTTCACCATCCTCGACCGCCTGGCCGATGGCGAAAGCGAACTGGCCCGCGCGGTGTTGGCGGGGATGGGGCTGGGCTGAACCGCAGAATATTAAGAGCGCCGCGATCAGAAACAGCAGCGGCCACCATGGGCCGCTATCTACGAACAGGGGCCGGCCTCCACTTTTTCGGCGGGGAAGCGGACGGTAACGATGGTCCCCAGATCGGGCGCGCTGTTCAACTCAAGCGTGCCGCCGTGGGCCTGCACAAGGTCCAGAACCAGGGGCAGCCCCAGGCCGGCGCCTTCCCGCCGCCCGTTTCGCGGGTCGGATACCTGCCCGAACCGGGTCATGGCCTTGGCGATGCCCTTGTCATCCATGCCGATTCCCGTATCGGCGACGGTAATGGTAAGAGAACCGTCGCCGCCGGTAATGGCGTTCACCGACACCGAGCCTTCCCTGGGCGTGAACTTGATGGCGTTGCTCAGCAGGTTGAATAAAATCTGCTTCACCCGTCTTTCATCGGCGTAAAGGCAGGACGGGTTTTTTCCGATCTTGTTGATCAGTTTTACGCCGCCCCTCCGGGCCCGGTCCCCGACAAGCTGAATTGCCGATTCGACGACTCGCGATATATTGAAAACGCCTTCGACCAGATCAACCTTACCCGCCTCTATGGCCGATACGTCCAGGACATCGTTGACAAGTTCGAGAAGGTGCTCGCCGGACTGGCGGATGATGGTGATATACTCCTCATACCACTGATTGTCCAAGGCGCCGAATACCTCGTGCTCAATGGTGGCTGAAAAGCCAATGATGGCGTTGAGCGGCGTGCGCAGTTCGTGACTGACGTTGGCCAGAATATCCGATTTGGCGCGGTTGGCGTATTCGGCGTCCTCCGTGGCGCGGAAAGCTTCCTCCTCGGCTCTTTTTCTGGCCGTGATATCGCGGACGGAACTTTCGATGACCTTTTTACCGCCGCAATCGATCATCCGGGCACTGATTTCCACCGGCATCGGCGAGCCGTCCTTGCGGCGATGAACGAAATCGAACCTAGCGCTGCCGGTTCTTATGGTTTCGTGCAGTTTCCGCCGGGAAATTCCGCCGTATTCGGGCAGGACGATATCGGCGACTCCCATATCCAGGAGCTCTTCGTGGCTGTAGCCCAGGCGTCTCCCGGCGTTCTCGTTAACGTCGAGGAACTGGCCGTTTTCGGGATCGACGATAAAGATGGAATCGTTGGCCCCTTCAAAAAGGGTGCGGTATCGCGTTTCCGGCCTAAGGGACGCTTCGCCCGCCCGCTTGTCATCGGTGATGTCCAGCCAGCTGCCGACAATCTTGTCCGCCGCGCCGCCGACGCCGGGAACATGACGCATTTCATCCCGCACCCACAGGCTGGCGCCGTCCTTGCGGCGCAGCCGGTATTCCAATACGCCGGCACCGCCATTTTTAACCACGGACGCCAGATGTCCCATGACGCGCGGCGCGTCGTCCGGATGGAGAAAATGGGTCCAGAACCCCTTGAGCCCGAGAACATGGGAGGCGTCATACCCGGTCAGGTCCTGGACATTGCGGCTGAAAAATACGGGGCGGTAATCACCGGTGGACCGGCAGGCATAGATCACGGACGGGGTGGCGGCGAGCACTTGGCGCAACTCGTCAGCGGTTAATTCGTCTACCCTTCGGTCAAGCATATCCGACATTTGTTTCTTGATTCCCCGTTTGGACAAAAGAGCTTAAATATCAAATAAGAGAGCGATCAGGTTCGTTCGGCATTGGTGAAAATCCCCCTCCCGAAAACAACCTGTTGGTTGCCGTGCGTCACAGGGTTGAATCGTCGCGGCCATCCAAACCTATCGCGAATCATTCCTCACGGCGGTTCAAAGGTCCGTTACCCTGGAACGAGACGCGCTCGCAACAAGTCTTGGATCAGGCGATATAAAGGGATACCTAAAAAATCGCATTTTTCCGCCTTAAGCGGCTCAATCATTCATAGTTCGTTCAGTAAAAATCTGCCATATTGTCAGCTAAGCGATTCGAAGTCGCAATAAGACAACATGAGATGCTCTTTGGATTTGGGAAGAAGCCCATAAAAACGAATACCTGTGAACGCGCCTGCCCGCCGCCGGAAATGGCGGAACTCGGCAGGACATTGATCTTCGTTATCAGGAACTCACTCGGCGATACGCTGAAATCACCGGGAGAGACCTGAGCCATGAAGTTAAGGATGATCCTCGAAGACGACTACCGTTACGAGGATTGCATCCTGTTCTTCCGCTTCCCGACCGCCCTGACCGGGGCCATGAATTCGATCCTGGAGCGGCAGCATGGTGGTGCGCCCGGCTATTTCGAGGCAACTTTGATCCAGGCCTTGGAAACGTGGGTGGAGTCCCCGGAGCGAAGCCCCTCCATGGCGGTCAAGTGGTGGCGGGCGGCATTGGTCGACGACCCGCCTTACGACAGCACCCTTCATACCCTGAGAATCCCCGTCGCCCTGGTCAGGGCCATGGATTCCATCCTGCTGCGATACAGAGAAGGCGGACCCCGGTGCCGCGCCGAAGCGATGGTCCAGGCGCTTGAGGACTGGGTGGAACTGCGAAATCCGGACTTCTCGGAAGTGGAAAAGGTGGCCTAGACGAGGAGCCTCGACAGGTTGTTCGCCTCCAAGCCTGAACGGCTGACGGGTGTCTTTGCTTTCATCCGGGCATGGAGCCGGCCCCGGTTGGCCTCTTACCCCCCCCTCACACACCAAGCGTGCGGTGTGGCAGGCCGGTGTCGGCGCGCAGTTCGCGGGACGTGCCGGACCACACCACCCGGCCCTTTTCCATGATGTAGTGGCGGTCGGCGATGCGGGTCAGCGTCTCGACGTTCTTGTCGATGATCAGGATGGACTGGCCAGCTTCCTTCAACTGCCTGAGCACCCGCCAGATTTCCGCCATCACCAGGGGGGCCAGGCCCTCCGTCGCCTCGTCCAGGATGATCAGCTTGGGGTTGGTCGTCAGCGCCCGGCCGATGGCCAGCATCTGCTGCTCGCCGCCGGACAGGATACCGCCCATGCCGTTCCGCCGCTGGGCCAACGCCGGGAACAGGGCGTACACCCTTTCCGCCGTCCACGGGTCAGGCCGGCGGCTGCGGTTGGCCGCCGTGGCGATCAGGTTTTCGTGCACGGTCAGGTTGGGGAACACCTGCCGTCCCTCGGGCACCAGGCCCAGGCCCGCCTTGGCCACCTTGTAGGACGCCAATCCCTGCAACGGCGTTCCCTCCATGATGATTTCGCCGGCGGTCAACGGCTGGATTCCCATGATCGAACGCACCGTGGTCGACTTGCCCATGCCGTTCCGCCCCATCAGGGTCACCACCTCGCCGGCGCCCACCGTCAGTGACATGCCGAACAGCACCTGGCTGGCGCCATAACCGGTTTCGATGCCGCTGACTTTCAGCATCCGGTCGCGCCTCCCTCTTCGTCCAGGCTGTCTTCGCCCAGATAGGCGCGGCGCACCTCCGGGTCGGCGTGGATTTCCTCCGGCGTGCCGCTGGCGATGGCCTGGCCGTAATCCAGCACCGTGATGCGGTCGGCGAGGGCGAAAACCACGTCCATGTCGTGTTCGATCAGCAAGATGGTGTAGCGGCCCTTGAGGGTGCCCAGGAAGCGGGCCATGCGGGCGGAATCTTCCGGCCCCATGCCGGCCAGGGGCTCGTCCAACAATAACAATTTGGGCCCGGTGGCCAGGGCCATGGCGATTTCCAACCGCCGCTGTTCGCCGTGGGACAACACGCCGGCCAGTTCGCCGGCCCGATCCTTCAACCCCACCTGATCCAGGACCCGCCGAGCGGCATCATAAAGTTCGGTTTCCTTCCTTACCGGTTGCCAGAATCGAAAACTGTGGCCCGAATGAGCCTGGATGGAAAGCACCACGTTGTCGGTCGCCGTGAAATCCCGGAAGACGCTGGTCACCTGGAAGGACCGGGCCAGCCCGCGCTTAGACCGGGCCGCCGCGCTCAGCCGGGTGATGTCGGCGCCGTCGAACACGATGGTACCCTGATCCGGTTTCAACATGCCCGACAACTGGGCGATCAAGGTAGTCTTGCCCGCCCCGTTGGGCCCAATGACGGCGTGAATTTCGCCCGGCATCACGTCCAGGTGCAAATCGCTGGTGGCGTTGACGCCGCCGAAACGCTTGGCCAGGCCTTTGACGCTCAACAGGGGTTCAGCCATGGTGGCGCCTTTTGCCGCCCAGCAGGCCGTCGATGCCGCCGCGGGCGAAGATCACCACCAGGATCAGGAATGGCCCGAAAATGATGTGCCACTGTTCGGTGATGTTGGACAGGAATTCGGACAAAAACAGATAGACCACGGCGCCGGATACGGGGCCGAATAAACTGCCCATGCCGCCCAGCACCACCATGAAGATCATCTCGCCTGAACGGGTCCAATACATCATGTCCGGGCTGATGAACTTTTCGAAGTTGGCGAAAAGGATACCAGCCAACGTACCCAGGACCCCGGCGATGACAAAACAGGCGAGCTTGTAGCGGTAGGTGGGAAAGCCGATGGCCTGCATGCGGTCCTCGTTGGAACGGATGCCCTTGATGACCATGCCGAAGCGGGCGTTGACCAGCCGCTTGACGATGAAAAGGCTGAGCAACAGAAAGGCGAAGACGACATAGTAAAAGGTCAACCCGTCGTCCAGGTCGAGGACGCCGCCCAGTTGGCTTCGCTCATCGATAATCAGGCCGTCATCGCTGCCGTACTCATCGGCGCTGACGCCAAGGAAATAGATCATTTGGGCGAAAGCCAGGGTGATCATGATGAAATACACGCCCTTGGTGCGTAGGCAGATGGCGCCGACGCCTAAGGAAACAACGGCGCCGATCAAAAGCGCCAGGGGCCACTGGATGAAGGCGCTGTAGATTTCGTAATATGAAAGGATGCCCACCGTGTAAGCGCCTAGCCCTAAGAACATGGCGTGGCCGAAACTGACCATGCCGCCGTAACCCAGGATCAGGTTTAGGCTCACTGCGGCGATGGCCCAGATCATGATGCGGATGAAAACATCGACATAATAATCCTGGCCTATGGCCGGGGCGATAAACGGCATCAAGGCGCAAAGGGCCAGCACGGCGAAAGTGAACAGGGACCGGGGCGTGGCGTGGGCGCGTAAATTCACCGGCTTGCCCGCCCCTTACCCGCTTTGCGCCGGGAACAGGCCCTGGGGCTTGAAGAACAGGACGGAGGCCATGAGGATATAGATGAGCATGGAGGAAAGGGCCGGGCCGGCGGCTTCGGCGGCGTTGACCGGCAGCACCGCCAGCAGCAGAACATCCAGGAAGGACCGGCCCATGGTGTCGATCAGGCCGACGATGATCGAGGCGATGAAGGCGCCGCGCACCGAACCGATGCCGCCGATGACGATGACCACGAAGGCCAGGATAAGGATCTGTTCGCCCATGCCGCTGGTCGCCGACAGGATGGGGGCCATCATCATGCCGGCCAGCCCGGCCAGCATGGCGCCCAGGCCGAAAACCAGGGTGAACAGCCACTTGATGTCGACGCCCAGGGCGCCGACCATGACCCGGTTCGACGCCCCGGCCCGGATCAACATGCCCAGGCGGGTCTTGGCCACCATCAGGTACAATCCCAGGGCGACCAACAGCCCGACGGCGATGATGAGGATGCGGTAGGTGGGATAGGTGACCCCCAGGCCCAGTTCGACGGCGCCGTCGAGATAGGCGGGCAGCGGAATGGTCAACCCGTCCAGGGGCCAGACCAATTGCACCAGTGAGTTGAAGAACAGGATCAGGCCGAAGGTGGCCAACACCTGGTCCAGGTGGCTGCGGGCGTAAAGGGTGCGCAGGGCGACCACCTCGATGACCATGCCCGCGGCCAGGATGGCCGGCAGGGCCAGCAGAACCCCCAGGACAAAGGAATCCGTCCACTGGGCGAAGGTGGCGGCGAAGAAAGCGCCCAGCATGTAAAGGGAACCGTGGGCCAGGTTGACCAGGTCCATGATTCCCAGGACCAGGGTCAGGCCGGCGGCGATGAGGAACAACAGAATTCCAAGCTGAAAACCGTTGAGAAACTGTTCCGCCAGGAAAATCCAGTTCATGGCCGCGACGTTCGATACACGAGGTTAAAGCTAAAGGGCGAAAACAACCGGGCGGCCCCCCTCATTGGCAACAGGGAGCGCCCCGCCCGGCAATAACCGCAAACCGGATCCTACATCTTGCAGTCCTTGGCGTAGGGATCCACATGGTTTTCATAGACCGTGGAGCGGATGGCGGTGGTCCAGTTGCCGTCGGCGTCCTCGACCACTTCTCGCAGATAGAAGTTCTGCACCGGGAAGTGATTCTTGCCCATGGTGATTTTGCCCCGTACCGACGGGAAGTCCGCCTTTTCCATGGCCTTGCGCAGGCCGGTCACGTTACCGTAATCGCCGCCCACGGCTTCGACGGCGGCCTTGATGAAGAACATGGAGTCATAGGCTTGAGAGGCATAGAAAGTCGGATAGCGGCCGTGCTTTTTCTTGAAGTCGGCAACGAAACGCTTGTTCTGGGCGTTGTCCATGTCCGGCGCCCAGGTCTGGGTCATGAAGGTACCCAGCACGCCTTTCATCTTGGCCTTCTGCATTCTGGGCAGGCCAATGGAATCGATGGTATAGACCGAATAAAGGGGCACCTTCCCGGTCAGGCCCGCCTGCTGGTATTGTTTGATGAAAGCCGGTCCGTGCTTGCCCGGATAGAAGGTGAAGACGGCGTCCGGGTTGGCGGCCTTGACCTTGGTGAATTCGCTGGCCCAGTCGATCTGGGTCGGCCATTTGGTCATGTCCTTGCCAACGATTTTGCCTTTGAAGGTCCGCTCCACACCGGCGACCATGTTTTTGCCGGCGGCGTAGTTGGGGGCCAGAATATAGAGGGTCTTGATGCCCCTCTGGTTAAGGACCTCGCCCAGGGCCATAGGCGTCTGGTCGTTTTGCCAAGAAATGTTAAAGAAGTTCTTGTTGCATTTTTTTCCAGCCAAGGCCGACGGGCCGGCGTTGGCGCTGATGAGAATCTTGCCGGCATCCAGCACCGTGCTGGCGGACGCCATCAAAACGTGGGACCAGATGTAGCCGGCGACGATGTCCACCTTGTCTTTCTTGACCAGTTTCTCGGTTTTTTGTTTTCCTTTTTGCGGGTTGAATTCGTCGTCGGCGAAGATTATTTCGACTTCCAATCCGCCCATGCGGTTGCCCATGTGCTTGAGGGCCAATTCGACGGCGTTTTTCTGATCGTTGCCGATAACGGCGGCGCCGGTGGTCAGCGTGGTGACAAAACCGATTTTGATTTTGCTGGCCGCCGCGGCGGGGCTGGCCAACAGCGCCAAGGCTGGCGCCAGCCATAGTAATCCTTTGCCCATTTTTAATATCCTCCCTATTAAACCTGTCTGAATTTTTCAGAATTGCCTGAATACTATGGCACCATCGGCCTTTGCGGAACCCCTTTCGCCGAAAATGGCTGAAATTCAGGGGTTTTTAGCCGGGCTTTTCGAAAGGTTCGTGGTCTCCTGGATCAACGGTTCAGGGACCGGTCCCAAACCTGGACCCGCAGGCCGTCCTTATCGCCGATAACGCGCAGGTTCTTGTGGTCTTCCCGCCACCACATTTCCAGGGGTACCTGTTCGCCATTGGGCGGGCCGTATTTGGCGATGATCTCCCTGATCAAGGGCGCCTGCCGGGTGTTGGGCCCCTTGCGCCGGTAATAGATGCGCCACGCCCGGTGACCGTTGGCCGGCTTGCCAAACCCCACCCGGACCACGCCGCGATCCTCATAGCCGCCAACGGTGCACACCAGCTCGGTAACGCCGCCTTCCACCTTGCCGCCGTAATAGCCCTTGGGGGCGCAGGCCCCATCCACCACCCCAAGAACATCATCGGGGGTCATGCCCAGGTGCACCCCCGTCACTTCAAGCAGGGCGTAATCGATGGCGAAGGTTGCCTTGGTTTCCGGCACCGGAGGTGTCGGCGGCGGGACTACCTCTTCCTTGGCGGCGCACCCGGCAAGGAAGAGGCTCAAAAAAACCGGCCAAATAAAAAAACTCGGGAAACCCATGGCCGGAACCTGATGCGTCTTAGGAGGTAAACTCAATCCGGCCTTCGGGAAGCATGTAAAGCACCAATGCCTCGCCGCCGGTAACCGTCGGGCTGTGGGCCGAGCCCGGTTCATTCACGCACCAGCCAGCGCCCAGGCCATCAAAAAGGGCGCCAGCGGTCACCGGCATGGTCATGCAGATTTCTCCCGTCGGATGCCTGTGGTGCGGGCCGGCCACGTCTTCGAGTTGGACCACGTCCACACTCATCCCGGCGGTCTCCGGCCCCGGTTCGATCACCCGGCCATAGCGGCGCCCCGCCGCTCCGTGGCTGCACATCCAGCCGGCTTCGATGGCCTGGTGGCAGGCGGATTCAATAAATTTGAAGGTTTCGCCGGATGGCGGGAATTGCCGGTTGAGTTTCTCGGCAAGGGAATCATCAAGAGCCGCACCTTCGGTTGCACCGATGACCGGCTTGATCAGGGCCTTGAACTGCTGAATATCCACCACGTCCTCCTGCATTTTTATGTATTGTGATTAACAGGGGGAATCAACCGGTTATCTTCCCGGCGTCTGTCTCGATGAACAGGTTCGCATCCCGGGCGCCGATGGCTTGACCGTGGAAATGAGCCTACCCGCCCTTCTTTTTGCCTTCCTCACCGCCATCATCCTCCTCATCACCATAGACGTCTTCTTCATCTTTTAGCCGTTCCCTAATCCAATAGGCCACGCCTCCGGCCAGGAACATAAGTAATAGCGCACCGCCGATAAGCGCGAACCAGGAAACACCGTCTGGTTCGTCCTTCTTCTCATCACCCTTGGCCGTGGGTTCCGATTTGGCCTGTTCGGCGAGATTGGGCAACTCGAACGGCCGGGCGCCGGTCTTCCCGATCTTCACCAGCTTATCGAATTTTGTGCCGCCGAAACAAAACCGGGGAATGATGCTTTCATCGGCGAGCTTAAGACCCTGGATTTCACTGGCGGATGGCTTCCCCTGTACCGCGAAGTACCTGAGGATAACTTTTGATCCATCCTGGCTTTCGAACCTGAATCCCAGGTTGTCGGTGCGGGTGTCGGAATCAAGATCGATGGTGAACACTCCAACCAGCC
>JAJRSS010000159.1 GCA_024278615.1 Alphaproteobacteria bacterium | reverse complement strand
GGCTGGTCGAAGCTGCCTAGAACGTAAAACAACCGGCCGTCGGCGGGCGCATCACCGGCGGTAACGGTACTGGTCTTCACTTCCTGGCCGGTCTTTTCCCAATCCTCGACGAAAGCAACGTCGGTGCCCGAGGTGCGCTCCCGGCAAATGGGATCAAGTGTCAGGGTACGAAGAAGAGCGCAATCCTTGCCGGAAATTGCTGAAAGTCCGTGATCGGAGAGTGATTTCTGGGTCGCCAGATAGCTTACGCCGTCGAGAACCATGGACGCGACCTGTAGAGGAAGCGGCAAGACGCAAGCGCCAACCAATAGGGGAACCACAAGCGCCAAACCCAGTCGTCCGCCTCGGTAGGTCTTGGTCCACCGCGTGCGCAGGTTTTTCACGTTAACTGGGATCATTTTGGCATCCCTCAAGGGAGAGCGTTTTATTGGTGCACATTAACATCGATACCATACTTTACCGCTATTCTAAGTACCACAATACTTGTTAACAATTGCTTAACTCGTTGATTTCCAATACATTTTCTAAAAAAATACTAAATTTTTTCGAAAATCCGTCACTTGTAAGATCAAGGTCACGGCGATTCTCGGGGCCCCGGGATCAGGTGGAAACCGGCCGATATCGGTTTGCTCATGCTTCCGGTGGCGGGCGTTGGTGCGGGTCCACCGCCAACCAAATGATACGAAGCTTCGATGATTCCGATTCGCCCACCCGTCAGCCCGGCTTCCGGTGGTGCGCGTGTTGGTAACTATTCCCCAACCAATTTGGCCTATCCAAAAGGTCTCTTTCTTCTCACTCGCAGGCAGCCATGCACCACCGATTTGCTGTTCTGAGCGCCATCTTCCTGGTGGTGCTGGCCCACACCGGGGCCATCCTTTTGGACCTGCCGCCGCCGCGTCTGGGCGACGGCAACCTGCTGGCGGGGCCGGACGCCTACATGCGTCTGCATCTGGTGGAAAACTTGTGGCGGACCGGCGATTGGTACGATTACAAGTCCTATCTGACCAATGCACCGTTTGGAGAGTCTTTCCACTGGACACGTCCCTTGGATGTTCTGCTCATCGGCGGCGCCTGGCCCTTGAGCGGTATTCTTTCGGAACGTGAAGCGTTGTTTGCGTGGGGGACCGTGATCAGCCCGGTCTTGCAGGTTCTGCTGGTTCTGGTTTTTTCCTGGGGACTAAAGCCGTTCCTTTCCACTGGAGCCTTTCTGTTACTGGTGGTGCTGATGATCCTTCAACCTTCCCTTTACAACGCCTTCATGGCCGCCCGGCCCGATCACCAGAGCCTGCAAATCCTTCTCTTTGGTTTAAGTTTTGTTATCTTGTTCCGAGTATTGGCGGAAAAATCGCCGCCGCGTTTTGCAACCTTGGCCGGAGCAGTTTCCGGCTTTGCCCTATGGGTCAGCGTGGAAGCCCAGTTGCCCATCGCCGTCGCCCTCATCACCCTGGGCCTGCTTTGGCTGTGGGAAGGTGGAGAACACGCCCGCGCCATAGGGCGTTACCTCACCGGTGTGACCTTGGTGGCCGGAGTTGGCCTAATGGTGGAACAACCGCCCTCCTTATGGTTTACGCCTCAACTGGTCAAAATCTCTATCGTGTACGTGGCTCTGTTCGCCGGTCTGGCGATTGTCTGGCGCGGCATTGCCTCTCTTTCCCTTAGCGGCGGGGGGACCCGTTTGCTGGCGGGTGCGGCGGGGGTTGTTTTACCAACCCTTGTTTTGTTTTTGGTCTACCCCCAGTATTTCCAGGGGCCATTCGCCGGCGTTGATAAAAAAATTTGGGAAATTCACTTCAGCGCCATTCGGGAGTTTCAACCGTTGATGCCCGAAGATTTTTCTTCCGCGGGAACGGCTTTTTTTGTTCTCGGTCCGGTGCTGTGGGGGCTGATGTTTTCTATCCGTTCGGTTTTGGGCAGGGACACCCTTAGCCGCGCCGCCGGATTGTATCTTTTGGTGGGGCTGCTCGTTTTTACGGCGCTTGCACTCTATCAAATTCGATGGAGCCACTACGCGGTGATGTTGATGGTCATTGCCTGGGTCATGCTGTTGACGGCGCTGTGGCGTTGGACGGGGACGTTGAAGATGGGCAACCTAAAATTGCCTTTGCGGACACCACTGGTTGCCGGGGCCCTTGCGGGTCACGTGGCGATTAGTGGAATTTTCTTCGCCGTCGCCGAAGCCAGTCCGCCAGCGCCGCCACGACAAACGTTCAGTTGGCAAAAAATGGTCGCGCCGCTTCAACTGCGGGCCGCGGCCCAGGGCGAACAGCTCACCCTCATGAGCTTTACCCACAACGGACCCGAAATTGTCTACCGGACCGGCTTCTCCGTCGTCGGTGCTCCTTATTTGGGGTCCGGCATCTTTGATACCTATGCCGTGATGTCAGCCGTGGACTCGAAAAAAGCCCGAAATGTTTTACAAAGGCGGGAGGTTGATTTCATCGTCTATTGCCGATCGGCGGTAGAAGCACCCCGGTTTCTCGGCATGAACGGCGATACCCTGTTCAAGCGGTTGTACCGGCACGATCCTCCTCCGTGGCTGAAAGAGGAAAGGCTGGAAGGTCCGGGTGTCGAGAATTTCCAGCTGTTCAAGGTGGTAATACCAAGGTAAGAATAGATTACCTCTATCCATCGGGCCGGGATGTGACGGAATCAAAGTTTGATCCATGTCAAGGCTTTGGTCCCGCCTTTGGAATAGATTTCGCCTAGTGGATTGAATCCAAGTCCGAAGGAAGCCCGCGAACAAGACTACCGTGGGCCAGATGGGAATAACGGGGGCGTCATTTTTCAGGTCCGCATACATGGCAGAGGCGGTCAAGGCGTGGTTTCAGCCGCCGAAATGCTGTCCGTCGCCGCCTTTATCGAAGGTGATCATGCCCAGGCGTTTCCCAGTTTCGGCTCGGAACGCATGGGGGCGCCGGTGGTGGCGTTTTGCCGCATTGACGACAAGGAAATCCGGCTGCGCGAACCGGTAATGTCCCCCGACGCGCTGATCGTCCAGGACTCGACCCTGCTCCATCAGGTGGACCTGTTCAGCGGCCTCGACACCCGCGGTTACCTTCTCATCAATACCCGGCGCAGTTACCAGGATTTGGGGCTTGGCGATTATGTCACCCGGTTCCCGCCCCATCATATCTGCACCGTCGCGGCGACGGAATGGGCGCGCGAATTCGTCGGCCGGCCCTTTCCCAACGCGGCGCTGTTGGGGGCCTTCGCCGCCGTAACCTACCGGGTGAAGCTGGAATCGGTTGAAGCCGCCATTCGCCGAAGATTTCCGGGCAAGCTGGGTGAAGATAATGCCGCCGCCGCGGCCAAGGCATACGACTCGATCAGGACGAATTGAATTCAACCACGAGGGTGTGGCGATGCTGAAACAGATCGAAGGGTCATTCGCCGTTGCGGAAGCGATCGCGCTTTGCCGTCCCGAGGTAATCTGCGCCTATCCGATCACCCCGCAAACCCATATCGTCGAGCGGCTGAGCGAGTTGGTTCGTACCGGTGATGTGGGAAATTGCCAGTACATCAACGTCGAATCGGAATTCGCCGCACTCAGTGTCGCCATCGGCGCCTCGGCGGCGGGCGCCCGCGCCTATACCGCCACCAGCAGCCAGGGCCTGCTGTTCATGGCCGAGGCGGTTTACAACGCCTCCGGACTCGGCCTGCCCATCGTCATGACCATCGGCAACCGGGCCATAGGCGCGCCCATCAATATCTGGAACGATCACTCCGACAGCATGGCCTTGCGTGACGCCGGGTGGATACAGCTCTATGCCGAAACCAATCAGGACGCGGTCGACCTGCATATTCAGGCCTTCCGGCTGGCCGAGCAATTGAGCGTGCCGGTGATGGTTTGCGAAGACGGCTTTATCCTGACCCACGCTTGCGAGCAGGTGGACATGCCCGACAGCGAACAAGTGGATTCCTACCTGCCGCCGTTCGAGCCGGTGCAGGTGCTGGATCCGGCGGAACCAATCACCATGGGCGCCATGGTCGGCCCCGAAGCTTTTACCGAAGTGCGCTATCTGGCTCATCACAAACACCTGCGGGCGATTGAAGTGATCCCCGAACTTTCAACCGAATTCGAGCATATTTTCGGCCGCAATACGGGTGGCCTGATCGAACCCTACCGCAGCGAGGATGCCGAGACGGTGATCGTCGCCCTGGGTTCAGTGGTTGGCACCATCAAGGACGTTGTCGATGAGATGCGCGATGAAGGAGTTTCCCTGGGCGCGGTAAAGGTTGTTTCCTTCCGGCCGTTTCCACTGCTTGCCCTGCGCGAGGCGCTTCAAAACGCGAAAAGGGTCATCGTGGTTGAAAAATGTCTTGCCGACGGCCTGGGCGGCATCGTCGTCGGCAGCGTTCGCATGTCGCTTCGCGGGACCAGCACGCCGGTCTATACGATCATCGCCGGTCTTGGCGGCCGCGCCATTACCAAGAAATCGTTGCGCCGGGCGTTCAATGAAGCGGTGGCTGACCGGTTGGAAGATCCTCATTTCCTCGATCTCGACTGGAAAGTCATTGATCATGAGTTGGCCAGGTCCCAGGAAAAACGCCGCTCAGGTCCCATCGCCGAAAATATCCTTCGCGAACTGGGGCTGGTCGGCGGCAAGCCGGTATAGAGGGGCGGGAACCATGTCTCAACGCATCAAGTTTTACCAGACCGGAACCCTCACCGTCGGCAACCGGCTGCTGGACGCCAAGGACAGGACCGTTCAGGCAACCCTTGATCGCGGAAACTCGCTCACCTCGGGCCACCGCGCCTGTCAGGGGTGCGGAGAAGCGCTGGGGGCGCGTTATGTGGTCGATGCCGCCATGCGGTGGGCGGACAACCGGGTGGTGGCGGTCAACGCCACGGGATGCCTGGAAGTCTTTTCAACGCCGTACCCCGAGTCGTCGTGGCAGGTTCCCTGGATACATTCCCTGTTCGGCAACGCGCCGGCCGTGGCCACCGGCGTCCGGGCGGCGCTCCGGGCGAAGGGCCGTACGGATGTCAAGGTTCTCGCCCAAGGGGGGGATGGCGGCACGGTTGATATCGGATTCGGCTGTTTGTCCGGCATGTTCGAACGCAACGATGATGTGCTTTACGTCTGCTATGACAACGAAGCCTACATGAACACCGGCGTTCAGCGTTCAAGCCGGACACCGCCGGCGGCGCGCACGGCAACGACACCGCCGGTCGGAAACTCATCCGGCAATGTCTTCGGGCAGGGCAAAAACGCAGCCCTGATCGCCATGGCCCACAACATACCTTACGTGGCCACCGCCAGTGTCGCCGACCTGCACGACCTGGAGGAAAAAGTGACCAAAGCCATGGGCATTGACGGGGCCCGCTACATTCATGTGCATGTTCCCTGTCCGCTGGGCTGGGGCTCGCCGCCCCACGACACCATACGGCTCGCCCGCTTGGCGGTGGAAACTGGGCTGTTCGCGTTGTTCGAAGCCGAAGACGGCGAGGTGTCCGATGTCACCCACATCCGCCGCCGGTTGCCGGTCGAGGAATACCTCAAGCCCCAGCGCCGCTTCGCCCACCTGTTCCGTCCGCAAACGGACGCCGACGCCATTGGGCAGATCCAGAGTATCGCTGACCGCAACATTGAAAAATTTGGCCTGATCGGCCGGAACGGTTGAGGCAAGGACCATGCAGAAGCCTTTCGCCATTGCCCTGGATGTCGGCACCAGCCTCGCCAATCTAACCGGGTCCTGGCGGACCGAACGGCCGGTGTACGTGGACCTGCTTCCGCCCTGCAATCACGCCTGTCCGGCGGGTGAGAACATCCAGGCATGGCTCTACCACGCCGAGGAAGGGGACTACGAAAGTGCGTGGCGGAAGCTCATGGAAAGCAACCCGCTGCCGGCGGTTCACGGGCGCGTCTGCTATCGCCCCTGCGAAACCGCCTGCAACCGGGGACAGCTCGACCAGACCGTAAGCATTCATGCGATCGAACGGTTTCTCGGCGATGAAGCGCTCAAGCGGGGATGGACCATCGAACCCGGCGCGCCTACGGGGAAGCATGTCCTGGTTATCGGCGCCGGACCCAGCGGGCTCTCGGCGGCCTATCATCTCAGGCGCCTGGGCCATGAAGTTACCGTTCACGACGCCGGACCCTTGGCCGGCGGCATGATGCGCTTCGGCATTCCAAAGTACCGCCTGCCCCGGGATATCCTGGACGGTGAAATCGCCCGCATCGTCGGCATGGGGGTTACGGTGAAACTGGATTCGCCGGTGACCGACATCCCGGAACAGATGAAAAAAGGCGGCTTCGACGCGGCTTTTGTCGCTGTTGGCGCTCATCTCGCCAAGCGCACGGATATTCCCGCCCGGGAAGCCGGCAAGATCGTCGATGCGGTCAGCCTGCTGCGCGGCATGGAAACCGGCGCCGAGCCGCCCAAGCTGGGGCGGCGTGTCGTCATCTATGGCGGCGGCAATACCGCCCTGGACGCGGCGCGCACGGCCAAGCGCTTGGGCGCCAGCGAAGCGCTGGTTGTCTACCGCCGCACCCAGGAACAGATGCCCGCCCATGACGTGGAACTGGAGGAAGCGCTGGACGAAGGCGTCATTCTCCACTGGCTGCGGACCATCAAGCAGATCGACGGCACTACCTTTACCGTCGAAAAGATGAAGATCGACGAAAATGGCTGGCCCCAGCCTACCGGCGAGTACGAGGAACTGGAAGCCGACACCTTGATCCTTGCCCTTGGCCAAAGCGTGGATACCAGTTTCATGAAGACCATCCCCGGGGTGGAAATCGCCGACGACGGGGTCATCGATGTGGATGAGACCATGATGACCGGTTACCGGGGACTGTTCGCCGGTGGCGATATGGTGCCGGCGGAACGCACCGTAACCGTGGCCGTGGGTCATGGAAAAAAGGCGGCGTTGAACATCGACGCTTATCTTCGCGGCGAGCAGCGGGAGCTTCCGGAAAAGCATCCGGCCGCGGATTTTGAACGGCTCAACACCTGGTATTACACCGACGCCGACAAGACGGTGCAGCCGACTCTCGATCTAATCCGGCGGCGGACCACCTTTGATGAAATTCACGGCGGCCTGGATGAAACCAACGCCCTGTTCGAAGCCCGGCGGTGCCTATCCTGCGGCAATTGCTTTGAATGCGACAACTGTTACGGCTTTTGCCCCGACAATGCGGTCATCAAGCTGGGGCCGGGCAGGCGCTTTGAGTTCAATTACGATTTCTGCAAGGGGTGCGGCCTGTGTGCCGCCGAATGCCCTTGCGGCGCCATTGTAATGGAGCCGGAAACCTTCTAATCGGCCTGCCGGCGTCAAACGAGGGTTTGCCGGCGATTCAAGGACGACGAAGTCCAGCCCTGATCGTTCAATTCCTGTTTGATGCGGAAAAACGGCAAGTCGCTTCTTGGTATAATTTATAGAAACCTCTTGAAGACCGGGAAAAAGGCCATGGCGCCGCAAGGGTGCCGGAGGCAGGCCCTCGGCAGAGGGCGTTTACGGGATCACCCGCTCTTTCGGAAACTCAATTTTTACGGTCGTTCCGACTCCCGGTTCGCTTTCAAGACTGAGGGTCCCGCCGTGCGCTTCGACCAGTCCCTTGGTCAACGGCAGCCCGAGTCCCGTCCCTTCCGCGTCAATCTCAAGGGAGCTATGCGCCTGACCGAATTTTTCCATTGCCGCCGCCATGCCGGCATCGTCCATTCCAATACCGTTATCAACGATTTCAAATACGAAAGCCCCGTTTTCCAGCCGACGGCCTTCAATTTTCACTTCACCCTTGTAATGCGAGAACTTAACCGCGTTGGAGAGCAGATTGACCAAAATCTGTATCACCCGCCGTTCATCGGCGCGAAGCTTCAAATCCTTTCCGTTGATCATGTTTTTCAGTTCAACCCCACCCTTTTCAGCACGGGTCTTCAGAAGTAAAATTGCGTCGTCAGCCACCCGTTTGACATTTACCACGGCCTCATGAATTTCAATTTTTCCCGCTTCAATGGCCGATACATCGAGAATATCGTTGATCAACTCCAAAAGATGTTGTCCGGACGAATGGATATCCGTTAGGTACTCCTTTTGCTTTTCATTGGCGAGTTTTCCAAATATCTCATCAACCAGGGTTTCGGAAAAACCGATAACGGCATTTAATGGCGTTCGAAGTTCATGACTCATGTTGGCGAGAAATTCCGACTTGACGCGGTTGGCGACCTCGGCCCGCCTCTTGGCGGATATCAACTGCTCTTGGATAATTTTACGCTCCTTGATTTCCGACTGAAGTTCACCGTACTGACCCCGGATAACACCATCGGCACGGTTGATGATGAGGTAAAGAGCGATATAGAGAAGGCCAAAGCCAACGACCAGAAAAAGCACGGATTCGACGATTTCCCGGTTGATGGTGTTTACTGATTTTGTTGCGTCGAAATAGATTTCAAAAACCCCTTCTATGGACCCGTCGAAGGCTCTTATGGGAAGGTAACTTTCAACCACGTTAACGTTCGAGGCTTCACCGGAGAAAGCCGGAAATTTGTCACGGTATGTAAGCTTGCTCTTCGGCTTCCCCTCGCGGGCCGAGGCCAAAAAGCCGATGTTGTTGCTTTTGTCCACACCCATCTGTGCTTGCTCCGACGAATAGACGGTACGGCCCGAAATGCTGTAAATCTTAACCTTGAGCACGGGAAGATCGAAGGTCAGTTTCCGGACCACCTGATCTATCTGCGCCGTTTCCGGCCGGGCCCGCAACTGGTCCCCGGTAAGCGTCGATGCCGATTCCACGTAAGTAGAGAAACGGTCCCACATGGAGTTGGCGAAGGACTGCGCCAGCACCATGTTCTGGTACTCGGTGGTCGCGATCATCTTGTCAATTTGATTGGCTCGGAGCGTAAATGATATGACGCCAAGTAACACCACGAAAGCAATGCTGCTTGTCAATGAAAAGTATTTGACCAGATTAAACAACCACTTCTCCTGGGTCACGCCCGATAGCGTCCGGCGCGGGCGGTGGAAGAACGCCAATAGATAACCACGGGCCCATCCTCGCTTTCCTGTTCGTTCAACAACTCCTTTTCGCTGAACAGGCTGTTCAGTTCAAGACGGCCGGCCCCCGGAACATGGCCCGTTTCCCAGTCCATGCCCTTCCGCGCCTGGACTAAAAGTCCTCCATCTCTAAACGGGGGGTTGGATTCTTCCTCTGTGACGGTCCTTGCGCCGTCGATGGTTTACAGCGATAGTTTATCATTCGTGAAGGTGCCACCGGCGGAAAGCATGTTCTCAGTTAGCAACGATTACCGCATGAACGGAACGGGCAGGCTGGTCAGTTTCATGGTTCCTTGATTGTCAGGCTGTTTTCCCCGGTATTTCAGTTCATATCGGCTCGAACCGTACCATCATTTCATAACAATAGGATTAACAATACCTATACGAATATACCGTCGGCTGGGCAGAAGGCCGGTTACGGTGAGTAACCGCATATTTGCCGGCAGGAGCGTAACTTCCCGAAGAGTAGGAGTTTCGGGTAGGTCGGCTCTACTCAGATTAAAAAACTTAACAACCATATCGTGCTAACGATCCAGCGCTTTGAACCCTCCCGGAATTCCGACAAGGATCAAGACAAGTGTTTGGCCACCGTCTGGAGGAAAGTGGAAACCGAAATCGGCTTTGCCACATAGCTGTCGCAACCGGCTTCGAGAATGTTTTCTTCATCACCCTTCATGGCGAAGGCCGTCACTGCGACGACCGGGATGTGCTTGAGTCGAGCATCGGCCTTCAACAGCGTGGTCAATTCCAGCCCCGAGCATCCAGGGAGCTGGATATCCATGAGGATCAAGTCGGGACGATGCTCACTGGCAATCTCCAGGACATCGCTTCCGTTAGTCGATTGGATGGTCTCGTAGCCATTGGCGCATAGAAGATCATTGAACAGCTTCATGTTCAGTTCATTGTCTTCAACGATGAGAACGGTTTTCGCCACTTGCTCCCTCGATCAAGCTTGCAGGGTCTACAGCCAATAGCTTGCGCCATTTCTCCAATTTTTCACCTACCTTGGGGCAACTCCAGATTTAAATAAACTTGACCCAATTCGCATTGATGCAGGGCAAGTTGATGCCATTTCCAACCTGAATTCGAGGGATATGCGCCAGGTTGCGGTTCATTCAGAATGAGGAGGATGCGCCCTTTTCGCTGGGTGCTCAGTCGGTGCTTAGACGTATCAAGGGGCCAGCTAAGCCTAGCTGGCCCCTTGATTTTATTGGCTCCGGCGGCAAGACTCGAACTTGCGACATAGGGATTAACAGTCCCCCGTTCTACCAACTGAACTACGCCGGATCAGTATCCCTAATAACGGTTGGAGGCGCGGACCGGAATCGAACCGGTGTACACGGCTT
>JAJRSS010000158.1 GCA_024278615.1 Alphaproteobacteria bacterium | reverse complement strand
TATGGCTGCTGCCGGTGGGCGTCATCGACCGCCGCTATGCACCCGACATCGCCCATGCCAAGCCCGGAGTGGTGGCGACCATCACCGTCCGTATCGGCAGCCACCGCAAGCCCGCCAACCGGCGCCTGCCCTACAAGGTCTTTTGTTCCGACGACACGGGCGTCATGGCCCTGGTCTTTTTTCATGCCCGCGGAGACTACCTGCTGCGCGCCCTGCCGGAAGGAGAAACCCGGGTGGTCAGCGGCAAGGTCGAGGTCTTTTCCGATGAAATCCAGATGACCCACCCGGATCATATCGGCACCTTGGATGAACTGGAAAAACTGCAATCGGTGGAGCCGGTGTATCCGCTGACCGCCGGGCTGTCCCTCAAGGTCCTGGGCAAGGCCATGGCCGCCGCCCTGAAGGTGGCTTCCGACCCGCCGGCTCGCCTGGAGGAATGGATCGATCCGACCTACCTTGCCAGGCGGGAGTGGAAACCCTGGCGCGAAGCCCTGCTGGAAGCCCACGCGCCGGACGGTGAAGCGGCCCTGGACCCCATGACCCCGGCGCGCCAAAGGCTGGCCTATGATGAACTGCTGGCCAACCAGTTGGCCCTGGCCCTGGTGCGCCTCAACCTGCGCCGCCGGGCCGGGCGAAGTATCCAGGGAACGGGCCACCTGACGGCGAAGTTGCGAGACGCCCTGCCCTTCGGCCTGACCCCATCCCAGGAAACGTCATTGGAAGAGATCACCGGTGACATGGCCGGCGGCGACCGCATGCTGCGATTGTTGCAGGGCGACGTCGGCAGCGGCAAGACGGTGATCGCCCTGCTGGCCATGCTGGCCGCCGTCGAGGCCGGCCGCCAGGCGGTGCTCATGGCGCCGACGGAAATCCTCGCCCGCCAGCACCTGGCAACCATAAAGCCCCTCCTTGACACCATGGGCGGGGGAATCTCCATCAGCCTGCTCACCGGACGGGAAAAGGGCAAAACACGGCAAAGCATCCTGGATGGCCTGAAAAGCGGCGACACGGCCCTTGCCGTGGGCACCCACGCCCTGTTCCAGGATGATGTGGAATTTCACAGCCTGGCCCTGGCGGTGATCGACGAACAGCACCGCTTCGGCGTTCACCAGCGCCTGACCCTGGCCGCCAAGGGCACCGCCGCGGACATGCTGGTGATGACGGCGACACCCATCCCCCGCACCCTGATGCTGACCGCCTATGGGGACATGGATATGTCGCGGCTGCTGGAAAAACCCGCCGGCCGACGGCCCGTGGATACCCGGGTCCTGCCCATCGGCCGCCTGGACGAGGTCGCCGCCGCCGCCGTCCGCCGGGTCAAGGAAGGAGCCCGGGTCTATTGGGTGTGTCCGCTGATCGAAGAGTCCGAAACCGTGGACATGGCCGCCGCCGAATACCGCTTCGATCACCTGAAAGGCTTGTTCGGCGAAGGGACCGGGTTGCTCCACGGGCGCATGAAGGGGGTCGAGAAAGACCGGGTTATGGAAGCCTTCGCCACCGGGGCTATCGACGTTTTGGTGGCGACCACGGTTATCGAGGTCGGCGTTCACGTGCCGGAAGCGACGGTGATGGTGATCGAGCACGCCGAACGATTCGGTCTTGCCCAATTGCATCAATTGCGGGGCCGCATCGGCCGGGGAACGGATTTATCCACCTGCCTTCTGCTCTACGCCCCGCCGTTGACCGGGGCCGCCAAGGCGAGGCTGGAAATCATGCGCGAGACCGACGATGGGTTCCGCATCGCCGAGGAAGACCTGCGCCTTCGGGGGGCGGGGGAATTGCTGGGCACCCGCCAAAGCGGCCTGCCCGAATTCCACCTGGCCGACCTTGCCCACCATGGAGAACTGCTGAACACGGCCCGGGACGATACCGCCCTGATCCTGGAACGGGACCCGGAACTCAAGGAGGCTAGGGGCCGCGCCCTGCGTATTTTACTGTACCTTTTTGAACGGGACGCGGCGGTGAAATACCTGCGGTCCGGGTAGAAGACGGCGACTATGGCGGGATCAGGTGCCCACTCTTGAAATTTTCTCGGTGGGGCCGGGGATGGCGCCATCGGGCGCCGCGGAAAGCGCGGAGGCTTCGGCGGAAGGAAGTTCCGGCAATTGACCGGCCGTCGTCGCCGGGATTTCCTTGCCGGCACGGCCGCGAAGGGTTTCCTCGATCAATTGGGTCTTGTGTTGAGCCAGTTCGGGAAAATCCTCGATCAGTTGGAGAATGGGGCCATCTCCACCCCATCCGGTGTCGCGATAGGCCTTGGACAGCCGATTCATGACCCGTCCGTTGATCCATCCAGCCAGCTTTCCCTGGGGTTCAACCAGCCATTTTGCGATCAGCGCGTTGATTCTTTTATGCCGGGCTTCGTCCGCGGTGTGGAGGGCAAAGACCGTGGCGAACAATGGATCGACGCCGTTCCCGGATTCCCTGCATAGGGAGGGCAGCCGTTCTTCCAGGGATCCGTAAAAAAATACCCAGCCGGACAATAAGCGGGGCATGCGGGAGACCCTCGTCGCCAGCCTGACCACCGATGGCGGCGGGCGGAAAAAGAAAAGCTTGTTCTTGCGGTAAAGATCCTCCCGTGCCAGGCGAAGCAGCCGCCACTCGGCGGCGGTATGGTTGAGTTCATCGATGAGGACCGATTGAACAAGTTCGCGCAGCGCCGGTGTAGGCAGGTCGCCTGTCAGCAGGCTGACCAGCGTGGGGGTAATCCCGTAGGATTCGATCCAGATCAGTTTTTCAATTGTCTCCAAGGCACAGCATTGGTTGTAGCGAAGCTTTTGTTCCTCACCCAGGTCCCCATAGACCCGGGAACCCGCCAAGGGAGTCATTTTCTCCGGTATCCAGAATTTGTGAAAATCCGGACCGGCCCCCCAAGGTACAAGGTCCGGGGTGAACCCCGGCGGCCTCAACGTCGCCGCTTCCCGTTCAATTTCCAGCCAAACCCCAGGGCCGCTATTGATGCTGACCATATTCTTTCCCCTTGATGCCCAATGCCTCAAACCGCGTTATCGCGGTTTTCCGGAAAGACTACCGGCCATAAGGCCCTGCCCTCTTCCGGCGCATCGATTCGCATAGTCGGAGAATTTTATTAAAATTTCATCGATGAATATGTGACAGCTATCACAAAGCTGTGTGAAATTTCGCCTCCCCGCCCCGTCTGCGGGGATGATTGAAGCGGTCTTTCATGGCCTCCCACGCTGCTTATCGGCAAGGATCCGGGTCTCTACTCCCTTGGGACCGGCACCCAGTCCCGGAATAGGACTGCCGGGGGCCGGGCCTGCTTCAGACCGGCCCCTGAAGGGAACGGTTCAGGCATCCCCGCTGCCTTCCCCCGGAAGACTTTTGCTCACCAGCACCGGCGCCCGGTTCTTTTCCCGCAGAATATCCACGTCTTCGAAGGTGGCGGCCGAAACCACTGGACTGGCCTGCGCCGAAGCCGGGCGGCGGTCCGGCGGCGTGATGATCCCGCCGGAAATGACCATCTTGATGGCTTCCTCCACGCTCATGGACAAAGGCACCAAATCCTCCTTGGGGACGAACAACAGGAAGCCGGAGGTCGGGTTGGGGGTGGTCGGCAGGAAGATGTTGACCACTTCCTGTTCGGTCAGGTTCTGGACTTCGCCTTCCGTCCTGCCGGTGATAAAGGCGATGGCCCAGATTCCCCGGCGCGGGTATTCCACCAGGACGGCCTCGCGAAAGGCTCTGGACTGCTGCGCCAGCACGGTTTCAAAGATTTGCTTGACCGCACTGTATACGCCGCGGATTACCGGCATGCGGTTGAGGATGCGTTCGCCGGTGCGAATCAACAAGCGCCCGGCGAGGCCGGCGGTCAGGGCGCCGACCAGGATCAGGGCGATGACGATAATTAATAGGCCCAACCCCGGAATGGCGAAAGGCAGATAATTATTCGGGTTGTAAGCCGCCGGGATCAGCGGCGTTACCTTCCCATCGACGAAATTGACCAGTATCCAGGCCAGATAGAAGGTTATTGAAACGGGGGCGGTGACCAGGACGCCGGCCAGGAGATAGCCGCGAAGGCGCCCGCCGAGGCTGGCCCGCGCCTTTTTTTGGGCGTCGTCCTCGCCGGGTTTTGCCGTTGTTGGCTTTTTCTCGTTCATGGCCTAAGCATCGTTCAGGTGGACGCGGAACGCAATCCGGTCTTATACACCAAAAAAGCGGATCAGTTCGGACAGGGTTTCCTCCGGCGCTTCCTCGGGCAGGAAATGCCCGCAATCCACGGCGCGGCCGCTGACATCCACCGCCCGTTCCCGCCAGGTGGCCGGCACGTCGTAGTTGCGGCCGACCAGTCCCCTACCCCCCCACAGGGCAAGCAGCGGGCAGGTTATCTTGTTGTCCAGGTCGGCTTCGTCGTGTTCCAGGTCGATGCCGGCGGCGGCCCGGTAGTCCTCGCAGGTGGCATGGATGGTCCGGGGGTCGCTGAAGCAGCGAATGTATTCGGCCATGGCCGCGGGGGCGAAGGAGTCCCCCACTCGGCTCCAATGGCCGATTTTTCGGCGCAGGTAGTATTCGGGATCGGCGCCGATCAGCCGTTCGGGCAGGTCGAATTCCTGGATCAGGAAAAACCAATGATAATAGCCGGTGGCCACTTCCTTGCCGATGGTCCGGTAAACCGTTCGGGTGGGAACGATATCCAGCACCGCCGCCTTGAGTACCCGATCCGCGTGGTCCAGGGCCATGCGATGGGTGACACGCCCGCCCCGGTCGTGGCCGGCGACGAAGAACCGCCCGAAACCGAGCGCCTCCATGACCTCGACCTGATCCAGGGCCATGGCCCGTTTGGAATAGGCGGCGTGAGCTTCGCCACCGGCGGGCTTGGCGCTGTCCCCGTATCCCCGCAAATCGGTGGCGATGACGGTAAAGTGCCGGGCCAGTCGGGACGCCACCTTGTGCCAGATCACATGGGTTTGGGGATAACCGTGCAAAAGCAGCAATGGCGGCCCGTTTCCGCCACGGACCCCACGGATGACGGCGCCGGAGGTTTCCACCTCAAGGGGTTCAAATGCGTCGAATATGGCCTCGCCCTCCTCTCGCCGCCGTTGCGGGCGGCCTCTTTCACGCCGCTGTTTCCTTTCCCGCCAAAGCCTCCATAATGGAGGTATCCTTTCGCGAGACAGCCTCGGCCCATGCCCCGTTGGAATATTCAATACGTTTATATGGATGAGGACGGCAAGACCCGTATCTCCGTGACCCAGGTCGCCGCCGCCACCGAAGACGAGGCGCGGCGGATGGCAACCCAGACCGCTCCGGCGAAGAAATTCGTCATTACCATCCAGGAGGAAACCGAAGAGCAGGTCCTGGGTACTGTCCGGCGGGACGCCATGCGGCTGGCCGGGCGGGCCCGATCGGAATTCGATGATACGGCGGACGAGAAACAGGACGGCGAGGGTTCGGGTGGCGGCGAATGAGCCGCCGTTATCCGAAGCGACCCCTGGTCGGCATCGGCGTGGTCGTCTGGCGGGACGGCCAGGTACTCCTGGTTCGCCGTGCCAAACCGCCGCGCAAGGGCGGCTGGAGCCTGCCCGGTGGCGCCCAGCGGCTGGGGGAAACGGTCCATCAGGCGGGCATCCGGGAGGTCGCGGAGGAAACCGGGACCAACGTCGAAATTGTCGGTCTGATCGACACGGTGGACTCCATCGAAAAGGACGGGGCCGGCCGCATCGAATACCACTACACCCTGATCGATCTTTGCGCCCGGTGGGTATCGGGCCAAACCCAAGCCGCCAGCGACGCCGCCGAAGTGGCTTGGTTCACCCCGTCAGAGTTGAGCGGCCTGGGATTATGGCGGGAAACCCTGCGGATTATCGGTCTGTCGGAAAGGATGGCAAAGAAGGGCTAGTGGCCTGCATCATCTAATTTGCGCCCCTGCGGCGGCGTTGCGAAGGGTCCAGGTCGCCAGCATGTTCTCGGCGATCTTTCCGTAGCGGTCGAAGGCGAGAGTCGGCGCGGCGTAAGTCCAGATAT
>JAJRSS010000157.1 GCA_024278615.1 Alphaproteobacteria bacterium | reverse complement strand
CTGGAGATCGATCCCAACTACGCCGATGGCTATGCCCAACTGGCCAATACCCTGGTCAGCGCCGGCCGGCACGAGGAAAGCATCAGGGCCATTCGCCAGGCCATGCGGTTAAGCCCGCGCCATGCTTTCTTCTACATTTGGATTCTGGGGCACGCCTATTTCCATTTGGAACGCTACGAAGAAGCGGTGGTGGAATTTAAAAAGGTATTGCAGAAGAACCCGGAATTCGAACTTGCCCGCCGCGCCCTCGCCGCCGCCTACGGCCATCTGGGGAGGGAAGACGACGCCGCCTGGGAAAGGGAAGAAGTCCTGGTCGTGGAGCCCGGCTTCACCCTCACCCGGGCCCGCAAGATTTCGTTCTACAAAAGGGAGTCCGACCTGGAACGCTACATCGAAGGGCTGCGCAAAGCGGGCTTTCCCGAATAGGCGCCTAACCGGCCGCCCGGCTTAACCGTTCCACCAGGCGCCGCCGGGCCGGTGGAATTTCGCCGCCGTGAGGGGCGTATACATGGCGTTCGAGGAAATAGCCGGTCAGCTTCAGCCCGTCCAATACCTGCCCGTCCTCCACGGATTCCATCTCCGCCAGCAGGAACCCGGGCAGCGGCAGCAACTTGCCCTTGTAGGGCTCTCCCGCCGCCACCGACACCGCCCGTCCGGTCTTGGGTGAGACGTAGGCCAGGTTTTCCGTCTCGCCGGTGGCGGCGCAGCAACCGAGGTCCAGGCCGAAACCCAGTTCCCGCAGCATCTCCACTTCCCACAGGACGTAATCGGCGGGCCAATGGTCGCCGGCCATGGCCGCCAAAAGGGAAAGCAGGCTTTCGTATACCCTGGCATGGGATTCCCGTTCCGGCAGGGTGGTTTCGACCAGGGCGCAGGCGGCGCTCAGGCCGGCAAGGCGCAAGGGGTGGTCCATCAGCACCGCCGCCTGGGCGTAAACCAGCTCGCAGGTATAGGCGCCCAGGTGCTCGGGCAGGCGGGCCCTCCAGTGGGCCTGCACCGTGTTGCCCGGTTGCAGGATGCCCCGGGACCGCTTCCCCACGCCACCCCGCACCAAGCCGGCGTGGACCCCGTGCTCCTGGGTCATCAGGCTGACGATGGCCGAAGTTTCCCCGTGCTTGCGGGCCGAAAGCACGATGCCCTGATCGGTCCAGTCCATGGCCTTGAGTTTATACCGAGTCTCGGTGATAAAGACCCATGGATCTTTCGACCTTTCCCCGCACGCCTTTGTGCCGTCTGCCGACGCCGCTGGAACCCTTGGAAAACCTTACCCGTGTGCTCGGCGGCCCCCGCCTGTTGATCAAGCGCGACGACATGACCGGTCTGGCCATGGGCGGCAACAAGGCGCGCCAGTTGGAGTTTTACCTGGGCCAGGCGTTGGACCAGGGCGCCGACACCATTGTTACCACCGGCGCCATTCAGTCCAATCATGCCTGCATGACGGCGGCGGCGGCGGCCAGGCTGGGCCTCGCCTGCCACATCCAGCTTGAAACCCGGGTTCCCGGCAAGGGGCCCGAATACGCCGGGACCGGCAACGTCCTGCTGGACCGAATGTTCGGCGCCATCCTGCACACCTTTCCCGAGGGCGAGGACGAAGCGGCGGCCGACGCCGCCCTCGACCGGATCGCCGAAGACGTGCGCCGCCGGGGCGGCAGGCCCTACGTGGTTCACCTGGGACTGGGACACCCGCCCTGGGGCGGTTTGGGCTACGTGGATGCGGCCCGGGAAACCACTGGACAGGCCGACGCCCTGGGGATCGATGTCGATGCCGTGGTCTTGGCTTCGGGCAGCGGCTCCACCCACGGCGGCATGCTGATCGGCCTGAGGGCCCAGGGTAAGGATATCGGGGTCCACGGCGTCTGCGTGCGCCGGGATAAGGCCAGCCAACGGGCCAGGATAATTGAGCGGGTGGGCGAAATCGAAAGCCTGTTGGGCGTCGCCGATCCGGTGCCGGAAGGCGATATCCTACTTACCGACGACTACTTAGGACCGGGATACGGGCAGGTGACGCCGGAATTGCTGGAGGCCACTTCCCTCCTCGCCCGCACCGAAGGATTGTTGGCCGATCCGGTGTATTCGGGCAAGGCCCTGGCCGCCCTGGTCGGCATGGCGCGGGACGGGGTTTGGAGCAAGGACGAAACGGTGGTCTTCCTGCACACCGGCGGCCTGCCCGCCATCTTCGCCTACGCCGATGCGTTGGGCGGTCTTTAACCCTTGCGGGCGTGGATGAAGGTGAACTGGCCGACGAAAGCGCGGCCCGAATCCCGTTCGGCGACATAATCGTCCAGGGCGCCGTCCCCATCCATGGCACGGACGCGGGCCTCGGCCTTTGCGAGTTCTTCCGCCGAGACCATGGCCCAGATGGAATCCCCTTTCCGCCATTCCGGCTTCAGCGGCCCCCGGGGATCGAAATAGGCTTGCCCCTGCATGACCTGGTCCAGGGGTACTCGATGCCCGGTTGGCTCAAAACCGGCCCGGGTCAGCTTTTCCTCGATCCCTTCCAGGGAGGCATGGGTCTTGAGGGCCCGTTTCAGGGCCTCGGGGATCATGCCGTAGTACCAGTATCCCCGGCGCAGTTGTTCGCGGGTGCAGGTATTGATCACCACCACGCCGCCCGGTTTCAGCACCCGGTGGAAATGGGCCAGGGCCTTGTCCAGTACGGGTAGCGCGGGGTCCTCCCCCGAATCCAGGTGGTGGAGCACCTGATTGGCCATCAGGCCGTCGAAGCGCCCTTCGGCGAAAGGCAATTCGGTGATATTTCCCTGGTGGAAGGCGATGCGTCCTTGCCGCTCCTGTTGCCGCAACTTCAGCCGCGCCACCGCAAGCATGCCGCCGTTCAGGTCGATGGCGTCCACGTGCCCGACCCGATCCACCATGGCTGCCGAATAGGCGCCGCTGCCGCAACCGGCGTCGAGCAGGGAAACCTCGGACAAGGGCGCCGGACCTCCGGCCAAGCAGTCGGCAATGATCTCCGCCCCGATGGGCACCCGGGTCTTGTCGTAATCGGCCGAAACCTCGTCGTAACTTTCGTAGACGCTCATGGCGCTCCTCATGGCTTTGGTTTAGGCGTTGAAATCCAGGCCCCAGTCCCGGTAGCGGTCCGGGTCGTCGCCCCATTTGCCGCGCACCTTGACGAACAGGAACAGATGCACCGGACTTTCCAGAATTGCTTCAAGTTGTTTCCGAGCCGATTGCCCCAGTGCTTTTATTCGGCTTCCGCCTTTCCCCAAAATAATGGCTTTCTGGCTGTCCCTTTCGATATAAATGACCTGGTTGATCTTAACGCTGCCGTCCTCCTTGTTCTCCCAGGATTCCGTTTCCACCGTGGCCGCGTAGGGCAGTTCCTTGCTCAATTGAAGATATAGCTGCTCGCGGGTGATCTCGGCCGCCAGCATGCGTTCGGGCATGTCGGATATCTGGTCTTCGGGGAACAGCCATGGCCCTTGGGGCACCACCTGGGTCAGGTGATCAATGATCGCCTCCGTGCCGTCACCGGTCTTGGCGGAGATCATGAATACGTCGGTAAACAGATTCATGGCATCCAGTTCCGCGGCCAGGGCCAGCAGGGCGGGCTTCCTGGCCACGTCCACCTTG
>JAJRSS010000156.1 GCA_024278615.1 Alphaproteobacteria bacterium | reverse complement strand
TGGTGATATTGAGGGTGATACCGGCCTTGGCGAAGGTATTCTGCAGCGACTGGGCGATTTCAACCCGCTCCTGGGCCTCGCGGACCCCGACGCCGATTTCAAAGTTGCCAACGCCGGCCTCCTTGAGCAGCCCCTTGGCCTTGTCGATATTCAGGGAATAGGGCTTGTCGTCGATTTCGCCGAGATAGGTGCGGGGCAAAAACGCCTGATGCACCTTGTACTGACCGTTGAGGAAGCTGTCCTGCATGCCCTCATAATCGATCAGATATTTAATCGCCTCAATCACCTTGGGCTTGGACAAAGTGGGGTTTTTCTGGTTGAGAGCGATATACATCAGCCGGCCGCGAAGCTCGCTGTCGACGGTGATGCCGTCCTTGCCGGACACACCGGCAATGTCTTCAGGGTTAAGGTTGCGGGCCACATCAACATCGCCTTTTTCCAAAAGCAGACGCTGGGTGGCGCTCTCCTGGATGTGACGCACGATGACGCGCTTCATTGCCGGGGCGCCTTTGTAGAAATCCTCATTGGCGACCAGGGTGACCGAGTCGGCGGGTTTCCAGCTCGAAACCTTATAGGCGCCGGACCCGGCGGAGTTGGTCTTCAGCCAGGCATTGCCCATATCGCCGTCTTTTTCGTTGGCCATCACCAGCTTTTTGTCGACGATACCGCCAATGGTCGAGGTCAGGCAGTTGAGAACGAAAGAGGTGGCGTAACGCTTGTCGGTGGTAATTTTCAGCGTATTGCCTTCAGCGACGATGGTGTCCTTGACGTTTTCCGGCGTAAAGCCGAACTGGGTGAGAATAAAGGATGGGGTTTTGCCTAAGATAATCGCCCGGCGCAGGGAGAATTCCGCATCCTCGGCGGTGACCGGATTGCCTGAATGAAACTTGACCCCCTCACGCATGGTGAAGGTAATGGTGCGGCCATCTTCGGAAACCGTCCAGCTGGCGGCCAGATCGGGCTCGTATCCCTTGTCGAGGTTAAGGGGATCAAAATTGACCAGTTTGCCGTAGACATTGCGGCTGACGTCGCTGCCGGCGAATTCAAAGGATTCCGCCGGGTCCAGCGTGGTGATATCATCGATGCGGTTGGCGATTACCAGCATATCGGCTGGCGTCTGTGCCATCGCCTCCATGACCGGCAAGGTGGTGATCGTGGCGGCTACGCCGAACACGGCCCCCATCATCAGGTGTTTCATAGGTTTCATCGCGCGAAATCCTCTCCCGTTTTTTTACGTTTTTTCTGTCCTACCGAAATTGCGCCCGTCCCGGCGCTTGGTCTAGATCCCCCAGGTTGTTTTTAGTACACGCAGCCAATTCCCGTAGCAAATTTTCGCCACAAGTTTATCCCCATAACCGGAATCGACCATCGCCTGACGCAGACCAGGCAAGCCAGATACATCACCGATTTTTGCCGGAATGACTGCCCCGTCGAAGTCAGATCCAAAGCCTATTCGATCTTCACCCACTATGGCAATCATGTGATCAATATGACGCAGCATTTGGCTCAGCGGTACATCGGCGCGCATCTGCCCGTCCTGGCGCAGGAACGCCACGGCGAAATTAACACCGACCATGCCATCGCTTTGGGCAATCGCCTCCAGCTGAGGGTCGGTCAGGTTGCGCGAATGGGGGCACAGGGCATGGGCGTTGGAATGGGTGGCGACCAGCGGATGCTTGGAGTGTTCGGCCACGTCCCAGAACCCCGCCTCGTTTAAATGAGATAGGTCGATCATGATCCCCAGCTCATTGCATCTAGCGACCAGGGCAAGCCCGTGCGCGCTCAGCCCGGCGCCGGTATCGGGCGAGGACGGGTAGCGGAAGGGCACGCCCTCGCCGAAAACCGTCGACCGGCTCCAGACCGGGCCCAAAGACCGCAGGCCAGCACGGTAAAGAACATCGAGGGCATGGAAATCCGTGTCGATGGCTTCTGCCCCTTCGATATGAAAAATGGCGGCCATTTTCCCGGTTTCGAGGCATTGGCGGATATCCGTCGCCGTCGTGCAGATCTTCAGCGCGCCAAGCTCTTCAAGCCGGTGCAGGATCGCCACCTGCGCCAAAACCACCTGCAAAGCGTCGGCGGTTTTTATCGGCGCCGGCAGCGGCAGATCATATTCCGGTTTGGACATCTCCCTCATCCGGGCGTCAAGATCGTCCGGTGACGGAACCCACAGAGCAAAAAACCCACCACCAAATCCGCCCGCCGCCGCCCTGGCAAGGTCGATATGACCGTTGCGGCCAGAAAGGAAACTCGGCGCCGCGTCAAGCCCCCCGGCATTGAACAGCCGGGTCAGGACATCGTTGTGCCCGTCAAAGATCAGCGGTGTTTGCAATCCCATTTTGCGTAAAAACCCTCAATTCAAACCAGCACCTGCACCTTTGTCACCTTGGCATTGAATTTCAAAATGCGCCACCGCTTGATTTAAACCTGACGCCATGCCGTGCGCCAGGGCGGGGCAATGGCGCCATTGCACCTGGCGCTTTGCGCCGGTCCTGGCTTAACCTTGGCGGCTCCGGGAAATCAAATGGCTGGTCAAATGTTTCAGGTGCTGGGAAATCATGTCTATTTTCGGCTGTTTTCGGCTCAGGTCTTTTCCTTGCTGGGCAGCGGATTGATGACCGTGGCCCTGGCGCTCATCGCCTATGAGCTGGGTGGTGACCGCGCCGGTTTAATTCTGGGAACGATCTTCACCCTCAAGATGATCGCCTATGTCGGTTTTGCCCCCCTGGCCTCGGCGCTTGCCGGCAAAGTCCCCCTAAAACCGCTTCTCATCGGGCTGGATCTGGTCCGGGTGGGGCTTGCTGTGCTTTTGCCATTTGTCGATGCGTTGTGGCAAGTATATCTCCTGGTATTCCTGTTTCAGCTGGGTTCGGCTGCGTTTACCCCGGCATTCCAGAGCCTCATTCCGGAAATTGTGACCGGCGAGAAGCGTTATGCCGAGGCTTTGTCGCTGTCGCGCCTGGCCTATAATCTGGAAACCATGTTCAGTCCGGTCTTGGCGGGGCTGCTGCTTTTTGTCCTGGTCCCGTCCCAGATTTTCTTTGGCACCGCGCTGACCTTTATCGTTTCGGCGCTGCTGGTTTTCAGTTGTAAATTGCCTTCAAATATCGCCAGCACCGGGGAGACGTTCGGCAAGCGCCTGAGCAAGGGCTTTACCATTTATCTGCGCACACCGCGCCTGCGGGGCCTATTGTGTATCAACATCGCCATCGCCCTGGTCGGGTCCTGGGTCCTGGTGAATTCGGTTGTCTATGCGCAAAGCCTCATGGGCGGCGATGTCCAGACCTTCACCCAACTGATGGCGACATACGGATTTGGCGCCATTATCGGCGCGCTGAGCGTTCCCCGGCTGCTGCGAAAATTTGAAATTCGCAGCATCGTCTTGTCCGGCGCGGCGCTGCTGGGTGGCCTGCCATTGCTGATATTCTTACAGCTTTCGCTTGCCGGAAACCTCGCCCTGTGGGGCGCGTTGGGGTTGGCGACGTCCCTCGCCCTGACCCCCGGCGGTCTGGTGCTGACGCGCTCCGCAATCGGCAATAACCGGCCGGCGATCTTTGCGGCGCAATTTTCACTGTCCCATGGCGGGTGGCTGCTGACCTACCCGCTGGCCGGATGGCTGGGTGTTGCCGCGGGCCTAGAGGTGGCGCTGGCGGTCATGACGATGGCTTCGTTAGGTTTTACCGCATTTGCCTTCTGGTTATGGCCGGCCGAAGATCCGCTGGACCGGTATCACACCCACGATGAATATGTCACCGAACATGGCCGGGACGAAACGCCGGAAAGCCCGCAGCATCAGGCTCCGTTCTCTCATAAACATGCGTTTTACATCGACGACGAACACCCAAGGTGGGAGATGGGCAAATGAAATCTCCAATGACATTGTGATTTAGCCAACTGGATAACATTCATTATTTTCGAGAACACAATCGAAAAATTTTTGGAACTATTGCTTTCAATAAACAAACACTGCCGAGAATTGCGGCTTTAATAGTTGCTGTTTTGATATTATTCGTATCGTTATGTATTGTAGAGATGTTTTTCGCAAATAGTATGAGTTTACAAACTCTCGATCTGCTGTTCCCACACAATATCTAAAGTGTCTCTTTCCTGAAAGTTTGGCTATTTCGGGTTGAAAAATCACATTCGCTCTGTCAGTCTTGCCGGCTTGGAAACCAACCGGGAAACCCCGGAATAATAACAAATTCGGGGACGCGCGGCATGGGGGAACCCAAGGGAACGTCTATCTACTTCCAGATCAGGCGCCTGTTTAATTCTCCAGAACGGCTGCTGGCGGTGTTTTTTCTTAGCCTGCTGTCCTTGCTGGTCATAACGCCTCTTGTCGAAATCGTCTGGGATGCCCTGAGCTACCAGGAATACGACCTTGCCTATCGCCCTGAGGCCGAGGTCGGTGGCTTCACCCTTTTTCATCTCGAGCGGGTCTTTACCGGGCGCCTCTCCAGGGCGCTGTTTTACAAGCCCCTGGTCAACTCGCTGCTGATCGGCGCCGGCGTCACCGTTCTCGCGGTCTCCATGGGCTCGGCCCTGGCCTGGCTGATGGTTCGCACCGACCTGCCCTATCGCGGGTTTTTTGGCGCCATGGCCGTGGTGCCCTACATGATGCCCTCCTGGGTGCTGGCGCTGGCGTGGATGACGATGTTCAAGAATGACCGTATTGGAGGTTCGGACGGTTTGTTCACCTTCTATTTCGGCGTTCAGCCGCCGGACTGGATCGCCTATGGCATGTTTCCCATCATCATCACCCTGGCGCTGCACTATTACGCCTATGCCTACCTGCTGGTATCCGGGGCTTTGCTGACGGTGGATTCCGAGCTGGAAGAGGCCGGCGCGATTTGCGGGCTGTCGCGGTTTCAGAGGTTGTGGCGCATCACCGCCCCCTTGCTGCTGCCGGCAATCGGCTCGGCGGTGGTGCTGACTTTCATTCGTATTCTGGGCACCTTCGGCACCCCGGCCCTGCTCGGTTTGCCGGTTCGGTTTTTCACCTTTTCCACCCAGATCTTTGTCTCGCTGAATGCGGGCAGCACCGGGGACGGATATGTTCTGGCGGTGGTTCTGGTGCTCATGGCCATCGTGTTTATTTACATCAACACCCGCCTTTTGGGCGTACGGCGCTCGTTCGTGACCGTGACCGGAAAGGGGTTCCGCCAGCGCCGAATTCCCCTTGGCCGCTGGCGCATGCCTTTGGCCATTTTGATCGGCTTTTTTATCGTATCCACGGTTTTTGCTCCGCTGATCCTGCTCGCCTGGGAGTCGTTGCTGATCACGCCGGGCGAATACGGTCTGGGCAAACTCACCTTGCATTTCTGGATTGGCGAGGCCGGCGAGGACTTTGTCGATGGCGACGCCGGTGTGTTGCGCAACGACCAGATTCTTGCCGCGTTGTGGAACAGCCTTAGGCTTGGGTTTTTCGCCGCGGCGATAAATGGCGTGGCGGGCCTTTTGATCGGGTACGCCATTGTGCGCACCCGGGGGTCCATGATGTCCAGGGGCCTGGAAAGCATTGCTTTTGCGCCCTACATCTTCCCCTCGATCGCCCTTGGCGCGATTTATTTGGGGATATTTTCCACCGGTTACGGCCCCATGCCGGCACTTTACGGCACCTTTACCCTGCTGGTGCTGATCACCACGGTCAAGAACCTTCCCTTTACCTCGCGGACCGGAATATCGGCGCTGTTGCAGATCGACAAATCCCTCGAGGAAGCGGCCCGGGTTCAGGGGATATCGTGGATAAAACGTATGTTCCGCATCATCATTCCGATGTCCACCAGCGGCCTGGTCGCCGGCATGATGCTGACCTTCATCACCGCCATGCGCGAATTGTCACTGATCATCTTGCTGCTGACCCCGTCCACCATGGTGATGACCGGTCTTATCTTTGGCTATGAGTCCGAGGACAAGGTCCAGCACGCCGGTGCCGTTACGCTTATTCTTGTCTTGATAATTATTGGAGTTAATCTGCTGGTGCGCCGGTTCTTTGGCGATGGTCTCACCAGCTTGCGCCAATCTTGATAAAAACGCCTTAAAACAACATGGGAGGAAATATCGATGACTTTGAGTAAAACTCTGAAAACCCTGGCGATCAGCGCCGGGCTCGGCCTGATGCTGGGCGGCCTTGCGCAAGCCCAGATGGCCAAGCAGCCCGCCCCGCCGCCGGAAATGGATGCCTGGCTGAAGGCGGCCAAGCTTGGATCTTACGACACCGGCAAACATGACTGGGCCGAGATCGAGAAACTGGCCATGGAAGAAGGCGAGGTCATTATCTATTCGGCCTCATCGCGCATGGCCAAGGTGGCCTCGGCGTTCATGGAAAAATATCCCGGCATCAAGGCGACATCCTATGATCTGGGCTCGGTGAAAACCATCGAAAAAACTGTTCGCGAGCAAAACGCCAACCTGTTTAACGTCGACATCGTCACCACCGGCGGCTCGGGCCAGGTGATCCACGAGCTGTGGGCCAAGAACCGCATCGTCAACTTCGTGCCCGACATGTTCTACGACCGCATTCCGGCGGAAAACCGCGAGCCGGTGCTGATCCGCGTGCTTGAAGCGGTGGTGTTCATGTATAATGGCGAGGCCTATCCCGACCAGCCGCCGGTCAATAATATGTGGGAGCTGACCGAAGAACCCTGGAAGGGCAAGGTGGTGATGAAAGACCCCTTGCAATCGCTGACCAATTATATGGGTGTCGCCACGCTGGTGCAGCATGCGGACGAGCTGGCCGCGGCCTACAAACGACACACCGGCAAGGACATCGTGCTCTCCGACGGCGTGCCCGATGCGGGGTACGAGTATATTCTCCGCCTTTTACGCAACGATCTGGTGATCCTGAAATCTGGCTCCAAGTCCGCCGCCGCTTCGGGCAAGCCGGGACAGGCAAATCCGCCGACCTCTTTTGGCGCCATGACCTATTACCGCTATAATTTCTCCAGGGGTCTGGTGAACGCGTTCTACAAGGACATCGACCCGGCGGCCAAGATCATCTATCCGACCTTCACCGCCATTGCCCGTCAGGCGCCCAACCCCAATGCCGCCAAGCTTTTCACCGCGTTTTTGCTCGGCAGCACCGAGCTGACCGCCGGTACCAAGCTGGAGAAACCCTACAAGGAAGGCCGCAGCGCCGAACTGCTCCTGGGCCTTTTGCCCTACTTTGAGCCCGGCTCGAAAAGCCCGCGCGACGATGTGCCCTTCCCCGAGGGCGGCGACGCCTGGGATGCCATGAAAGCCTGGACCGTGGACCCTGATTTCATGTTCCGCGAAGGCCCCAAGGTTCGCGATTTCTGGATCCAGGAATCCGCGGGTTAAGACGACAAAACCAACCCGGAAGCCGTGGAGCCGGCTTCCGGGCCATTTGCTTGCAAAATCATAAAATGAAAACGCCAATCCCGGCCTGGACGGGTTGGCAAACGCCCGATGGGGGACATTGGTACCGTGCAGAACGTGAAACTCGCCGCTGTCGAAAAAAGCTATGGCCGCGAGAGGGCAGTGGCGCCGATCGACCTGACCATTGATCCGGGGTCTTTTGTAACCATTCTGGGGCCTTCGGGCTGCGGAAAAACC
>JAJRSS010000155.1 GCA_024278615.1 Alphaproteobacteria bacterium | reverse complement strand
TCCACCCTGGCCGGCGCCATTGCCCGCGCCTGCCGGCGGAAAGGACTGACCATCGGTATCGTCGCCGTGGATCCGTCCAGCCCCTATTCGGGCGGCGCCATCCTGGGCGACAGGATTCGCATGACCGGACTTACCGGCGATGACGGCGTTTTCATCCGCAGCATGGCTACCGGCGGCGTCCTCGGCGGACTGGCCCGGGCCAGCCAGGACATGATGGACATTCTGGACGCCGCGGGGTTCGACGTGGTGCTGGTGGAAACCGTGGGCGTGGGCCAGGACGAGGTGGATATCATGCGCGCCGCCCATACCGTGATCGTGCTTTCCGCACCCGGCCTGGGCGATGACATTCAGGCCATCAAGGCGGGCGTGTTGGAAATCGCCGACATCCACGCGGTCAGCAAGGGCGACCGGGCCGACGCCGGCCAGACGGCGGCCCAGTTGAAAAGCATGCTCAACCTGAACCGGATGGCGAAAGGAAGTTCCGCCTGGCGGGTTCCCGTATTGGTGACCAGCGCTACAACCGGAGATGGTATCGAACAGCTCATTACGGTCATCGGAGAGCACAAGGATCATTTGGAACAAAGCGGCGAGATGGTGGAGCGGCGAAAGCAAATCCTTAAATTCAGAATCGTCAAAAGTATGGAAGACATAATTTCAAATCGTGTCGTCAGCGAACACCCTGGTATGTTAACCACGATGATCGGAAGGGTATTGGATCGCAAAACCGATCCCCACGGCGCGGCGCTCGATTTACTGGACGCCTTGGCCAAGGACTGACCCGGCCGGATTTGGGGAGATTAATCAAGGATAGAGACGATAGAAGAAGCACCAGTACTGTATATGGCGCGCTCTTGGATCAACCCGGTAGGTGGGGAAATTATCTTCGATGGCTGAAGACAAGGCGCCTGGGGGACATGATCGCCGTACCGGGAATTCTTTGGGTCCGACGGGTGGACCTGGAGCAAGTGGACGACAAGGGATGGGAGTCCCTGTTGCAGGTCTACGGGTTCGAGAGCCGCGAGGCGTTAAGCGCTTACCTGGAAAGCCCCAAAAGGAACCAGTTCTGGCGGGAACTGGAACCGTTGAGGGATATCCGCTATTTGGAGCGGTTTTACGGTCAGGTCACGGCCAACCTGGACAACTGAGCCTGGACAACTGAGCCTGGATGACTGAGATACCGGTCAGTCGGACCGCACCTTGACGTATGAGCCCGGCGCGTCTTCCAGCGCCTTCAGCTTGCCGTCGCCGGGAACCCGGGCGGGTACTTTCTTTCCGGCGCCCTGTTTGGTCACCCAATCATTCCAATCGGGCCACCAGGACCCTTCGTGCTGGGTTGCGCCTTCGAACCAGTTGTCGGCGGTCTTTGCCTTCTTGCGGTTGGTCCAGTAGCCGTATTTCTTCGCCGCCGGCGGATTGACGATGCCGGCGATGTGCCCGGATCCGGATAGAACGAATTTCACCGGACCCGAGTAAAGGTGCGTCGCCGCATAGGTGGCCTTCCATGGCGCGATGTGGTCTTCCTTGGTCGAGATGATATACGTCGGCGTCTTGATCTTGCGAAGGTCGATCGGTTCGCCGGCCAGGGTAATGCCGCCCGGTTCCACCAGTTTGTTTTCCAAATACATCTTGCGCAGATAAAAACTGTGCATGGCTGCGGTCATGCGGGTGGAATCCGCATTCCAATACAGCAGGTCGAAAGGGAAGGGCTCCTTGCCCAGCAGGTAATTGTTGACGACGAAAGACCAGATCAGGTCATTGGCCCGCATCATGTTAAAGGTGGTGGCCATTTCGCGGCCTTCCAGGTAACCCCGCTGGTTCATTTTTTCTTCCAGCGCTGTGACCTGTTCCTCGTCCGTAAAGACACCCAATTCCCCCGATTCCTTGAAGTCCACCATAGCGGTGAAGTACGTCGCCGAGGCGATACGATCATCTTTTTTCGCCGCCATGTAGGCCAGGGTGCAGGCAAGCAGGGTGCCGCCCAGGCAATAGCCGATGACATTCACCTTCTTTTCGCCGGTGGCCTTTTCAATCGCGTCCAGGGCCGCCAGGGGACTTTCCAGCATGTAATCTTCGAAGGTCTTGTGGGCCAGTTTCTCATCCGGATTGACCCACGACGTAACGAACACCGTGTGGCCATGGTCCACGGTCCACTTGATGAACGAGTTGTCCTGCCGAAGGTCGAGGATATAAAATTTGTTGATCCATGGCGTGATGATCAACAGGGGCGTCTTGTTCACTTTTTCCGTCGCCGGTGCATACTGGATCAGTTCAATCAGGTCGTTACGGAAAACCACCTTGCCCGGTGTGATGGCGACGTTCCTGCCGATCTCGAAGGCATCCAGGTCAGTCATCTTGATGTTAAGCTTACCGTCGCCGCTTTCCAGGTCTTCCAGCAGGTTGGACAACCCCTTGACCAGGTTTTCGCCGCCGCTTTCCATGGTGGCGCGAAGGACTTCCGGGTTGCTCAAGACAAAATTGCTGGGGGAAACCGCGTCGACGAACTGGCGGGTATAAAAGTCCACCTTCTGCGCCGCCTTGTCGTCCAGGCCTTCAACGCCGTCGACGGTGGACTGCATCCAGCGCGCGGTCAGCAGGTAGGACTGCTTGATGAAATTGAAGACTTCATTTTCATTCCACGCTTCATCCCTGAATCGGCGGTCACCCTTTTCGGGGGAAATAACGGGGGCCTGGTCCTGGCCCATCATGCGCATGGTGGTGTTCTGCCACAGGCTGACGTAATCCTGCCACAGGGACCATTGGGCCTCCATCATCTTCGCCGGATCGGCCATCATGCGGGCGGTCATTTCCATGAAGGCGCCGCCCACGTTCATCGGGTCCAGGTTGCCGCGGCCGCCGGCATTTGTCTGGCGGGCAAGGAAATCCGTAACCAGCCGCTGGCTGCGCTGGGCAATATCCGCCATGGAGGTGGCCAATTCCGCTCCATCCGGTATTTTCATTTCGCTGTCCGGTTGATCGTTCATGCACCTATCCTCTATGATTCCCGTGATAACATACCGTAAATGAATGGACGGCTATCATATCGCCGAACGGCTGCGCCGTGGACTGCCGCAGCCAGGCGAAATTGGCGGTGGCGGGCCGTTCTATACCCTCCGCAGGCACCGTGCAATGCTGAAATTGGGGCCAGATTCGCAAGCTTCGGAGGGGGCGCAACGGCCGGTGGATGTTTACAACAAAAGGTACCGCCCGGAACCCCTTTAGGTCTATATACAGTGCATCAAGGAGATTTCGGCTACCAAGGCAACGGGTCCTATGGATAACACATTCAATTTTTACAAGCGATTCGCGCGTTTTACCGTGTTGGGCTCCCTTATTTCGGGTTTCACCATTCTGGCCGGCTGTTCTTCCGTTCCGGATGCGGTCAACCCGGTAGAGTGGTACAAGGGCACGGTTGATTTCTTCTCCGGTGAAGACGATCAGGCCGCCGAGGAAGGGCAGGCGGCCGCCGTTCCGGGCGCCGATGAGCAGTTTCCTGACCTGTCGGCTGTACCCGACCGTCCACCCGTGGCCGAAGGTCTGGCCGGCGATACCCCATCCCAATATGCGGGTGGTGGGGTCCAGCGCCAGGGTATGCCCACCAACGTATTGCAGCGCAATCCCCAACCGGCGCCCCCGCCGGCGGTTAATGTTCCCATTCCTAATACTTCGGTGACGAGTGCTTCAGCGACCTCGGTGACGAGTGCTTCGCCGCCGCCCCCGCCGGCAGCCTACAGTCCGCCGCCCCAGGTGGCGTTCAATCAACCGGCGCCCGTTTCTCCGCCGGCCAATTCCGCCAGCGTTGAACAGACGTTCAGGGCCGGGCTTGCCCAACAGCGGCCGGGTGACGGACCTTCCATCCTGGCTTCAGCCGGCGCGTTGGCGTCCGGCGGTGAATCCTACCGCACCGTCGTCGTTTCTTCCGGTGGCGTCGAATTGGTCGAGGACAGGGGGCAATCCGCGCTCAGTCCTCGTGGGCCTTCCGGGTTGCGTAGCTCTCCGGCCCGGACCACCCAGTTTCAGTCGGAAAACCTGTTGCCGGGCAATGCCGTCCGGGTGGCGACCATCTTGTTTCCCGTTGGGTCGGCGCGCCTGGGTAGCCGGGACAAGGATATCCTGCGCAAGGTTTACGCGTTGCATCGCCAGAATGGCGGCAATATCCGGGTCATCGGACACGCCAGCAGCCGGACGAAAAACATGGATCCGGTCCAGCACAAGATGACCAATTTCAATGTCTCGATTGAACGGGCCGACATCATTGCCCGGGAGTTTTTACGCTTGGGGGTGAAAAAGGATCAGATAATTATTGGCGCCAGGGCGGACGAAGAACCGCTTTATTACGAGGTCATGCCATCCGGCGAAGCGGGCAACCGCAGGGCGGAGGTCTACCTGGAATATTAGAGCGGCCCAGGCGATGCCGCCCCGGGATCATGTGACGGCCACCATGGAACAGGAATTCTACCGCATACGGCGCTTGCCGCCATACGTGTTCGCCGAGGTCAACGCCATGAAGGCCCGCGCCAGGGCCGCCGGCGAGGACATCATCGACTTTGGCATGGGCAACCCGGATTCTCCCACGCCGGCCCATATCGTCGACAAGCTGTGCGAAACCGCGCGCGATCCACGCACCCACCGTTATTCCAATTCCCGCGGCATTCCGGGGCTGCGCAAGGCCATCGCCGCTTACTATGAACGCCGCTTTGGCGTCGCTATTGATCCACAATCGGAAGCCATCGTCACCCTGGGCTCCAAGGAAGGGCTGGCCAATCTGGCCTCCGCCATTTCCAGCCCCGGCGACGTCATGCTGGTGCCCAATCCCAGCTACCCCATTCATCCGTTCGGGTTCATTATCGCCGGTGCCTCGACGCGGGACATTCCCATTACCCCGAATGAGGAGTTTTTCTCGGCCCTGGAACGGGCGGTGCGGCACAGCGTACCCAAGCCGACGGCGGTGGTCATCAACTACCCCAACAACCCGACGGCGGAAGTGGTGGATCTGGATTTCTATGCAAGGGTGGTGGATTTCTGCCGGCATCACGAAATTTTCGTTTTGTCCGATCTGGCCTACTCCGAGATCTATTTCGATATCGAGCCGCCGCCTTCCATACTGCAGGTGCCGGGCGCCCGCCAGATCGCCGTTGAGTTCACCTCCATGAGCAAGACCTACTCCATGCCCGGCTGGCGCATTGGCTTTGCCGCCGGCAACAAGGGGTTGATCGGCGCCCTGACCCGTATCAAGTCCTATCTGGATTACGGCGCCTTCACGCCCGTACAGGTGGCGGCGGTGGCGGCGCTCAACGGTCCCCAGGACTGTGTTGATGAAATTCGCGCCCTGTATAAAGAACGGCGGGATGCGCTGGTCGACGGCCTGGCCACCGCCGGCTGGAACGTGCCCAGCCCGCCGGCGACAATGTTCGTCTGGGCGCCTATTCCGCCTGCCTTCAGGCACTTAGGCTCGGTGGATTTCTCAAAACTGTTGCTGCGTGAGGCCAAGGTTGCGGTGTCGCCGGGGATCGGCTTCGGCGAACACGGAGACGGGCACGTGCGTATCGCCCTGGTGGAGAACGTGCAGCGCATCCGCCAGGCCGTTCGCAGCATCAAGGTCTTTTTCGGCCGGTACAGCAATACCTACGGCAAGGTGATCGAGGACCTGGACCGCGTTCGGGCCCAAACCCGATGAAGACCGCTTCCAAGGATCAACCGCTGAAAATTGCTGTCGCCGGTCTGGGAACCGTCGGTGCAGGACTCCTGCGTCTGGCCGAAAAGCATGCTTCACTGCTCGAAGACCGCAGCGGGCGGCCGATACTCGTCACCGCTGTTTCCGCCAGAGATAGAAACAAGAACCGGGGTGTGTCCCTGGACGGCATGGCCTGGTTCGATGATCCGGTGGCTATGGCCGCTCGGGCTGACGCGGACGTGGTGGTGGAACTGATCGGCGGGTCTGACGGTATTGCCAGGCAATTTTGCGAGACCGCCCTCGGCAACGCCAAGCACGTGGTCACCGCCAACAAGGCGCTGCTTGCCCACCACGGAACTGAACTGGCTCTGGTGGCGGAAGAGGCGGGAGTGACCCTGGCCTTCGAGGCGGCCGTCGCCGGCGGTATCCCCATCATCAAGTCCCTGCGTGAGGGATTGGCCGGCAATCCTATCCGCCGGATCTATGGCATCCTCAATGGAACCTGTAACTACATCCTCACGGCTATGCACAAATATAGTCATGAATTCAACGATGTATTGAAGGAAGCTCAAAAACAAGGTTATGCCGAAGCGGACCCCGGTTTCGATGTGGACGGTATTGATACGGCCCACAAGCTGGCCATCCTGGCCAGCATGGCCTTCGGCGCCCGGGTCAATTTTGATGGTGTATACGTCGAGGGCATCCGTCATGTGTCGCTGACGGATATCCGGTTCGCCAGGGAACTGGGCTACCGGATCAAGCTTTTGGGCACGGCGCTGCTCACCAATGAGGGCGTCGAGCAACGGGTGCATCCTTGCATGGTGCCCCTGGATTCTCCTATCGCCCATGTGGAGGGGGTGTTCAATGCCGTGGTCGCCGACGGTGATTTTTCCGGCACCATCATCCACGAAGGTTGCGGCGCCGGCGCCGGTCCCACTGCATCGGCGGTGGCCGCCGACTTGGTGGATATCGCCCGCGGCCATTCGACCCCCACCTTCTCCATTCCGGCAAAGGAATTGAAATCCCTTCCCGCGTCGCCCCTGGAACACCGCACCGGGCCCTATTACATCCGCCTCATGGTGGTCGACCGGCCGGGCGTTTTCGCCGACGTGGCGGCGGCTTTGGGCCGTCACGACGTATCCATGGAATCGGTCATCCAGCGGGCCCGGGCTCCCGGCGAACAGGTGCCGGTGGTGATGATCATCCACGACACCCGGGAGGACCGGATGGCCGCCGCCCTGGCCGATATCGGCGGGCTGGAAGCGGTGGTCGAGCCGCCACGAATGATCCGCATTGAATCCTTCTAGGGTTTATCGTTATCTAGAGGGTCCTTCCTGAAGACAGGACCCTTGGCTTGGCGGAAAAAGATGGCGGCAAAATCGGCGATCACCGATAGAAATCTGGCCCTGGAAGCCGTCCGCGTCACCGAAGCGGCGGCCCGGGCGGCGTCTCACCATATGGGCCGGGGATACGACCAGGCCGCCGACCAAGCGGCGGTGAAAGCCATGGACCTGGCCCTTACCGCCCTGAGTATCGACGGCACCGTCCGCGTCGGCGAATGGGACCGGGGGGAAAATGGCGGCGGTATCCTGTCCGTGGGGGCAAAAGTGGGCAAGGGTCAGGGGCCCAAGATGGATGTCGCCCTGATGGCCCTGGAAGGATCGACCATCGTCGCCAAGGGCGAACCCAACGCCATTTCCGTTCTCGCCATGGCCGAAGACGGCGGCTTCCTCAACGTGCCCGACTGTTACATGGACAAGATCGCCGTTGGCGGCGGCCTGCCCGCCGACGTGGTTGACCTGGACGCCGGTCCGGCCCGCAACCTCAAGGAACTGGCCAAGGCCAAGGGCGTGGAAGTCGGCGACCTTGTGGCCTGCATCCTGGACCGGCCCCGCCACGCCCGGTTAATCGCCGATTCCCGCGCCGCCGGGGTCCGGGTCATGCTGATCGGCGACGGCGACGTATCGGGGGTGATGGCCACCACTTGGCCGGACAGCGGCGTTGATATCTACATGGGAATCGGCGGCGCGCCGCAAGGGGTGTTGGCGGCGGCGGCCCTGCGCTGCGCCGGGGGCTGCATGCAGGGGCGCCTGTGCCTGCGCGATGCGCGGGAGAAAGAGGACGCCAGTAACCTGGGCCTGACCGATCCGGAGCGGAAATACGGCGTCGAGGACATGGCCAAGGGCAGCGTCACCTTCGCCGCCACCGGCGTTACCGGCGGGCCAATGCTGCGCGGCGTGCGCAGCCGCCACGGCGTCATCGTCACCCAGTCCATGGTCATGCGCTCCAAGACCGGCACCGTTCGATACGTGGAGGCCCACCATAAATTTTCCGGCGGCGGCTGACCCGATCATGCCTGCCGCCGAAGCTGACCCGCGAAGGCCTGACCCTCAAAGGCCTGACCCTCAAAGGCCTGTCGGGCAAACCTTGTCCGGGGCTGATTCCGATTCCTTCCTCGGGGTGGAGCGGTCCCTGGGGGACCGGCGATGGGTGGCCAGGCCGGGGGACGGACGGGTCGCCGTGGCCCTGTCCCAGCGCCTGGGCGCGCCGGAAATGATCGGCCGGGTGATGGCCGCCCGGGGCGTCGGCCTGGAAGAGGCCGAATCCTTCCTCAATCCCACTCTGAGCGCCCTGCTGCCCGACCCCGGGCACCTGAAGGGCATGGCGGAAGGGGCGGAAAGGATAGCCGGCGCGGTCATGCAGAACGAACGCATCGCCATTTTTGGAGATTACGATGTCGACGGAGCCACCTCTTCCGCCCTGCTGACCCGGTTTTTCGCCGCCGCCGGTGGGCGGAGCCAGGTGTACATCCCCGACCGCCTGAAAGAAGGTTACGGCCCCAACGAGAAAGCCCTGTTGTCGCTTCGCCAAAGCGGGGTTTCGGTGGTCGTCACCGTGGATTGCGGCACCTCCGCCTTCGAGCCCCTGGCGGCGGCGGCCCGCGCCGGGCTGGAGGTGGTGGTGGTCGATCACCACGCGGCGGAAGCGCGACTGCCCCAGGCGGTCTCGGTGATCAACCCCAACCGCCTGGACGAAGGCAGCCCGCACGGCCAATTGGCGGCGGTGGGGGTGACGTTCCTGCTGGCCGTCGCCATCAACCGGGCATTGCGCCAGGCGGGCTGGTACAAGCAGAGGCCCGAGCCGGACCTGCGCCGCTGGCTGGACCTGGTTGCCCTGGGCACCGTGTGCGACGTTGTGCCGCTGACCGGGGTCAACCGGGCGCTGGTGACCCAGGGATTGAAGGTCATGGGCCACCGCACCAACACCGGGCTCAGGGCGTTGGCCGACGTGGCCGGAATAACCGAGGCACCCGGCACCTATCACGCCGGGTACATTCTGGGCCCCCGGATCAATGCCGGCGGCCGGGTGGGGGAATCCGGCCTGGGCGCGACCCTGCTGGCCACCGACGATCCCGGCGAGGCCCGAAGAATCTCCGAACACCTGGACCGTTTGAATCAGGAACGACGGGCCATCGAGGCCCGGGTACTGGAACAAGCGCTGGTAAAACTGGCCGACCTGGAAAGCCATGAAACGGAGACCCTGATCATCGCTGCCAGCGAGGGCTGGCATCCCGGCGTCATCGGCATCGTCGCCAGCCGGCTGAAGGAACGGTTCAACCGGCCCGCCTGCGTGGTTTCCCTGGAAGGCGGCAAAGGCACCGGGTCCGGCCGTTCGGTTAATGGAGTCGACCTTGGCGCCGCCATCATCGCCGCCCGCCAGGCGGGGATCATCCTCGGCGGCGGCGGCCACAAGATGGCGGCGGGTTTCACGGTCGGCGAAGACCGGCTGGACGATTTGAAAGCCTTTTTATCCGATCGAATGTCTGGCGCCGTCGCCGAAGCCACCCGCACGCCAAGCCTGTCCTTCGACGGTGGGTTGAAAGTAAAGGCGGCGTCTTTGCGCTTGTTGCAGGCGTTGGAAAAGGTGGGGCCTTTCGGCGCCGGTAATGCGGAGCCCCGTTTCGCCATCACCGGCGCTCTCATCATCAAGGCGGACCCGGTGGGGGCGGATCAAAATCACCTTCGCTGCATTCTTACGGGCACTGACGGCGGACGGCTGAGCGCCATTGGTTTCAACCTGGTGGAAACGAAACTGGGACAGGCGCTTTTGCACCACGATGGCCAGCCCTTCCACATCGCCGGCAAGCTGCGCCTCAACACCTGGCAGGGCCGCTCCTCGCCGCAGCTGATCATCGACGACGCCGCGCCGGTGGGGTAGGCGGGCAGCCCGCCCGCCGCGTTCCTATTTTTGCAAAATCTTCGGTACCAGGTTCTGGCGCAGGCGGAAGACGTCGGGCATGCCCGAGCCCAAAAGCGGGCGCAGGTACATGAGGAAGTCGTCGGTGACGTTGGCGCCATCGCGGCCGATAAATTGGTCCGGCATGACCTTGGTCTTGCCGGCGACCGCCTCCAGGGGGCTGAGCTTGTATTCCACCGAATAAAAGCCGGTCCGGTGGATGGTGACCGAGCCATTGTCGGTGCCCCATTGGGCGTACTGGACGGCCTTTTCCCCCACTTCGCGGGCTTCGCGCTGGTCGACATCGGAAACGCAGCCGAGGAAGGACCGTTGCAGGTAACCGAAGGTATCGCCGCGCACCCGCTTGATGCCGGTCTTTTCCTTGATCGCGCCGGTCAGCAGGTCGGCCAGGGCGCTGGTGCCCGACAGCTGCACGTTGCCGTGTTCGTCTTTTTCCACTTCCTTGGCCAGCTTGACGACCATCGGCTCGCCGGTGGCATCGTGGATGCCTTCGGAAACGGCGACCACGCAGCGGCCCAGCCGGTCGTAAACGGCCTTCACCTCGGTGAGGAAGGAATCCATGTCGAAGCTTCGTTCGGGGACATAGATAAGGTGGGGTCCGTCGTCGTCGTACTTGCGGCCCAGCGCCGAAGCGGCGGTCAGGAAACCGGCGTGCCGGCCCATGACCACGCCCACGTACACGCCTTGCAGGGCCCGGTTGTCCAGGTTGACGCCGGCGAAGGCGTTGGCGACGAAGCGGGCGGCGGAAGGAAAGCCCGGTGTGTGGTCGTTGATCGGCAGGTCGTTGTCGATGGTCTTGGGGATGTGGATGCATTTCAAGGGGTATTCGGCCTTGGCCGCTTCCTCGCTTAGAATTCTAAGGGTATCCGATGAATCGTTGCCGCCGATATAGAAGAAGGTGCCGATCTGGTGGGCCTTGAGGGCCTTGAAGATTTCCCGGCAGTACTTGAGGTCCGGCTTGTCGCGGGTGGATCCCAGGGCCGAACACGGCGTCTTGGCCACCAGTTCCAGGTTGTGGGTGGTTTCCCGGGTGAGGTCGAGAAAATCCTCGTTGACGATACCGCTGACCCCGTGATAGGCGCCGTAGACCAACTCGACGCTGGGAAATTTTCGCGATTCCAACACGGCGCCGACCATGGATTCATTGATTACCGCCGTCGGCCCGCCTCCTTGAGCGACGAGAACTTTTCCTTGCAACATGGAGGAGAACCTTTCTGAAAATTGAAACCGAATAATGAATGACGACGAATACCGTTACGTCCGGAAAAACGGCCAGGATAATATGATACCCGGTATCCCCCGGAAAACACACGAAAGGGTAGGAACAAGCTTCGGCCCTGGGAAGAGGGCGGCGATAGGCGGGGCCGCCGGCTCCGTGACCCTTGATTTTGCGGGGCAATGCGGGTAGGACACATGGCCCTCTCGGTCCCCATCGTCTAGAGGCCTAGGACACCGGCCTTTCACGCCGGCAACACGGGTTCGAATCCCGTTGGGGACGCCAT
>JAJRSS010000154.1 GCA_024278615.1 Alphaproteobacteria bacterium | reverse complement strand
GGGCCGAAATTTGAATCCCAAATCGCAAGAAAACGACCTCCAAAACTACGTTTTCTTGCAAATTCCGTTACTTCAAATCCGCGAAAAGGCTCAGTAAATCAAAGGCGTTTGGGGTTATTCACGGGGAACCATTTAGTCCTCCCGTGGCGCCCCCAGCGCTGAAACGAGTGGCGTAAGCGTTGGGAACAGCGAAAATATAGGATTGAAGCAAGGGCTTCAAAAGGGGCCTGGGCCGGATTAGGGCCGGTTTGGCACCGGATTACCGTTTGATCGCCCGCCAGCCGATATCCCGGCGGCAAAACCCTTCCGGCCAGTCAATCTTGTCGATGGCGGCATAGACTTGTTTCTGCGCCTTGGCGACACTCGGTGCGCGGGCGGTAATCCCCAGCACGCGACCGCCATTGGCAAGGATCCTATCGCCCTCGGCCTTGGTGCCGGCATGAAACACCACCACGTTTTCGGCGCCGTTGACCTTGTCCAGCCCCTTGATTTCCATGCCCTTCTTATAATAGCCGGGATATCCCTTGGTGGCCATGACCACCACCAGCGCGGTTTCCTTGTGCCATTTCAGCCTGATACGGTTCAGGCGCCCTTCGGCGCAGGCCAGCAGGGCGCCCAACAGATCCGATTTAAACCGAAGTACCATGGCCTGGCATTCGGGGTCGCCGAAACGCACGTTGTATTCGATCAGCTTGGGCCCATCCTTGGTGATCATCACCCCGGCGAAAAGCACTCCCTTGTAGGGCCTGCCTTCTTCGGCCATGGCTTCGATGGTCGGCTTGACGATGGTGTCCATGATGGTTTTGGCCATGGCGTCATCGACAACGGGAGCCGGCGTATAGGCGCCCATGCCGCCCGTATTGGGGCCTTCATCCCCGTCATAGACCGGTTTGTGATCCTGGGCGGAAACCAGGGGAACGGCGTTTTTTCCGTCCACGAGGGCGAAAAAGCTTGCCTCTTCCCCTTCCAGGTACTCTTCGATGATCACCCGGTCCCCGGACTCGCCAAAGGCCCGTTCGGTCATCATGTGGTCGATGGCGGCGAAGGCCTCGTTATCGTTGCGGCACAGGATGACCCCCTTGCCGGCGGCCAGCCCTTCCGCCTTCACCACCAGCGGCGCATGGTGGCGGATGATGTACTCCTTGGCCGAATCGCATTCGTCGAATTGCTCATAATCGGCGGTGGGAATGCCGTATTTGGCGCACAGGTCCTTGGTGAATATCTTCGATCCTTCCAAAATCGCCGCGTCGGCGGTGGGGCCAAAGGCCTTGATTCCGGCGGCGTCCAACCGGTCCACCAGGCCCATCACCAAGGGTCCCTCGGGGCCCACGACGACGAAATCGATCTTGCTTTGCTGGGCGAACGCGACCACGCCATCCAAATCTTCGGCAGCGATATCAACGCACTCGGCAATCTGGGCGATTCCCGCATTGCCGGGGGCGCAATACAGTTTCTTGCACTTGGGCGATTTGACGATAGCCCAGCACAGGGCATGCTCCCGGCCGCCTGAGCCCACGACGAGTATTTTCATAAACAGATGCCCCGCATATTGGTTATGGCGCTTTGACCTGTATCATATAGATATTAACGCCGATGACAAAAAGCGCATCCACAGACCCGGTTGATCACAATTTGCCCGTCCTCACGGTGGCGGAGGTTTCCCAGGCCCTCAAGCGCACGGTGGAAGGGGCTTTCGCCCGAGTGCGGGTGCGTGGGGAAATTTCCGGGTTCAAGCGGGCCGCCTCGGGTCACCTGTATTTCTCCCTCAAGGATACCGATGCCGTTCTGGACGGGGTCTGCTGGCGGGGAAGCGCCGGGCGGTTGGGCCTTGCCCCGGAAGACGGCATGGAGGTCATCGCCGCCGGGCGCCTGACCACCTATCCCGGTCGCTCTAAATACCAGATCGTGGTCGAAAGCATGGAGCTGGCGGGGGAGGGCGCCCTGCTCAAGCTGCTGGAGGAGCGGCGGAAAAAACTGGCCGCCGAGGGCCTTTTCGACGCCGGCCGTAAACGCGACGTCCCCTTCCTGCCCGATGTCATCGGCGTCGTCACTTCCCCCACCGGGGCCGTCATTCGCGATATCCTGCACCGGGTGGCGGACCGCTTCCCCCGCCGGGTGATCCTGTGGCCGGTCCTGGTTCAGGGAAAAGGCGCGGCGGAGCAGGTCGCCGCCGCCATCGACGGCTTCAACCGGCTGGCGGAAGGAGGCTCCTTGCCCCGGCCCGATGTGCTGATCGTCGCCCGGGGCGGCGGCAGCCTGGAAGACCTGATGGCCTTCAACGAAGAGAACGTGGTCCGCGCCGCCGCCGCCAGCCAGATTCCCCTGATTTCAGCCATCGGGCACGAAACCGATACCACCCTGATCGACCATGCCGCCGACCGCCGGGCTCCCACCCCGACGGCGGCGGCGGAAATGGCGGTACCGGTAAGAATGGAACTGGCCTCGCAAGTGATGGATACGGCCGCCCGCATGGTCGCCGCCGCCAACCGCATGACCGCCGAACGCCGCACGAGAATTGAAGGGCTGGCCCGCGGACTGCCCAACCTTCGCCGCATGCTGGATGATGTGACCCAGCGCCTGGACGATTGGTCCGAACGCCTGGGAAACAGCCTCCGGATGGGCATCGCCCGGCGCCGGTCCGGCCTTTCCGAACTGGCCGCCGCCCTGCCCCATCCGGGCCACCGCATGGTCCTGAACCGAAACCAGCTGGCGGCGGGAACCAGGGCCCTGCATACCGCCGCCCACGGTTATCTGCGCCAGCGCCAGGACCGGTTCAGGCACGCGGTCGCCTTGCTGGAGAGCTATTCCTACAAGGGGGTGTTGAAGCGTGGATTCGCCCTGATCCGGGACCGCCAGGAAAATCCCATTACTTCCGGCGCCATGACCCGGCCGGGCATGGGCCTGACGATAAAATTCCATGACGGGACCACCGGCGTCACCGTGAATGAAAATGGCAAACCCAAGACTTATGGTAAAACCAAGACCGGTCCGGCGAAGCCCAAAGGAAAAAAATCATCCGCCAAGGATGCCCGGCAGGGGAAGTTGTTGTGACCCCGGCGCTTAATGTGAAACCAGGCCATGGATACGGCATGGGGCTGATCCCGCTTCTCTTTATGACCATCTTGCTGGCGGGCGCCTTTCCGGCCGCGGCCCAGGAATTGCAACTCACCGGTTCGTTTGCCCAGGGTGGCCTGGTGATCGGACGGATCGATCCCGGCGCCCGCGTTGCCCTGGACGGAAAGGACGTGCGGGTATCGAAGGAAGGCATGTTTCTTCTGGGTTTCGGCCGCGACGCCGCCGCCGCGGCGGAGCTTCGCCTTGTCCTGGCCGATGGCGCGGAATCCGTGCAGACCCTGCGCATCACCCAGCGGGAATACAAAATCCAGCGGATCGACGGTCTGCCGACGAAAAAGGTTACGCCCGACCCGGCGAGCGTGAAACGGATCAGTATCGAAAACGCAATGATCAAGAAAGTCCGCGCCGTAGACACGGACCGGGCTTATTTCGCCTCCGGCTTCGACTGGCCGGTCAAGGGGCCTATTTCCGGCGTCTTCGGCAGCCAGCGTGTTCTCAACGGCAAACCGAAAAACCCCCACAATGGCGTCGACGTGGCCGCGCCGCAAGGCACGGTCATCGTTGCCCCGGCCGACGGCGTGGTGGCGCTGGTTCATGGGGACATGTTCTATACGGGCAAGACGGTGATGATCGACCATGGCCATGGCCTGACGTCCGTTTACGCCCACATGAGCGCCATCCTGGTCAAGGACGGCCAGAAGGTCGCCCGGGGAACGCCGATCGGCAAAATCGGCAAGACCGGCCGGGTGACCGGCCCCCATCTTCACTGGGGAGTTACCCTGTTCGGCACCCACCTGGACCCAAGGTTGCTGACCGGTCCCATGCCCAAGGGCAATTAGATGGGATCGAACACCAGAGCGGTTCAGGATTGATCGGATCCGGCCCCTCCCCAACGCAGACCACTATTGGCCCGGGACTATAGGGTCAGTTCGGCAGCAGGCTGACCTGATCCGCCGCCAGGTACAAGGCCACGTCGGCGCCGACATCGAAGGCGCCGTGCCCGGTCTGGTGAATGTCGTCGACCAGCAGTGAATGTTCGCCGACGCTTACGGCGTAGCGGATGATGTTGCCCAGGAATTCCCTGTGTTGAATTCGGCCGGAGAGTTTCGATCCGCTTTCCGCCGCCGGGTCGCTGGCCTGGCGGATGATTACATTTTGCGGGCGAAACATGGCGGTTATGTTGTCTCCCGTTTTCACCCCCACGCCCTCTAGAGGAACACGGGTTCCGTCGGCCGCCCTGAACGAAACCGTTCCTTCCGTCTCGGTCATGGTTCCATCAATGAGGTTGGCGGTGCCGAGGAAGGTGGCGACGAAGCGGTTGGCCGGCCGGTCGTAAAGCTCCATCGGTGAGCCCACCTGCTGGATGATCCCGTCGTTGAGAACGGCGATGCGGTCGGACGTGGGGTTGGCCTCTTACTGGTCGTGGGTAACGAAGATCGTGGTCAGGGAAAGCTTGCGCTGCAATTCCAGGATTTCGCGGCGCATCTGGATGCGCAGGTTGGCGTCCAGGTTGGAAAGCGGTTCGTCCAGCAACAATACCCTGGGTTCGATGACAATGGTGCGGGCCAGGGCGACGCGTTGCTGCTGGCCGCCGGAAAGCTGGGACGGGCGGCGGTCCGCCAGGTCAAGAAGCCCGACCAAATCCAGCACCGCTTCCACTTTTTCCGAAATCTCGTGCTTTGGAACCTTGTGCTCCTCCAGTCCGAAGGCGACGTTCCTGCGTACGGTCATATGCGGCCACAGGGC
>JAJRSS010000153.1 GCA_024278615.1 Alphaproteobacteria bacterium | reverse complement strand
CCCCCAGCCTCATAATCTTCACGCAAAGCAATCGCTGCACCCATGGTGAACCTCCCTGAAACGATTCACCGATATTGATTCAGACTTCTCGCCCCATGAAAAGGGCCAAAATGAGTCTCAATCACCGCAATCTGGTATTACGGCCCAGAACGGTTGAGGACCGCCGAGGATTGGTGATTTCCCTTTACCGGCCGGCTCAGAATAACTTGCCGCCGTCGGGCACCGCCGGGGCGGGGCCGATGAGGGATACCTCGCCGTCGGCGTCGGGAAAACCCAGGATCAGCACTTCGGACATGAACTTGCCGATCTGGCGGGGCGGAAAATTGACCACCGCCGCCACCTGCCGGCCAATCAGGGATTCCGGCGTGTAGTGCCGGGTGATCTGGGCCGCAGACTTCTTTTCGCCGATGTCCGGCCCGAAATCCACCCACAGCTTGTAGGACGGCTTGCGGGCCTCCGGATAGGGTTCGCACCGGGTCACGGTGCCGGCGCGGATATCCACTTTTTCAAAATCGCCGTAGGTGATTTCCATGGTTTCCCCCTTTGGATCGGGCAAGGGCATGCTTGCAAACCCGGCGGCCGGGATGGCGGAATCAAATCCGCTTTCGCCTGAATTGACGTGTGAATGGATGCCCGGGACCGGGTCTACGCTTCGCCGGGCGCCGGTTTCGCTCCCGGGTCGAAGATTTCGGTCAGCCGTTCGGCGGCGCGAAGTCCCCGGTCGAGGGCGGCCATGGTCCGGGCCATGTCCGGGGTATCGTCGTTCAGCCAGACGCGAAGGGCGTTCAAGTAGATCGCCATCAATCCCCTGCTGCGGATCTTGCCGCTCAGCCCGGCCGAGGAAATCCCCGCCGCCTCCAGCATCCAGGCCATGGAACCGATGAACCGGGGCAGGGTGCACAGGGCCGCTTGCGGGTCGGCGCAGGTGCCGCGGATGATGGCTTCCACCGCCGGTTTGTGAGGGTTGAGCACATCGAAGCGGCGCATGATTACGTCGAACAGCCGGTCCCTCGCCGGTTCCGTTCGATCCACCTTGCCGGCCAGAACTTCCAGGTCGACATCGGCGATGAAGCCGTTGACGATGGCCGCCTTGCCGGAAAATTCCGATCGCAGTTGGGCCAGGGTTACGCCGGCGTCTTCGGCGATACGGGAAAGGCTGACCCGGCGCCAGCCTTCCTCGACCGCCAGCACCATGGCGGCGGACTTGATGCGGTCCCGCACGCTTTGCGTCTTGCCGCCGACTCCCTTGGCCGCGGTCTTGCGCTTGGCGGGTTTCTTCTTGGATTTGATCTTGCTCTTTGGACTTCTGGCCATGGCTTCCCTCCCGGCGAACGATGCATGGATAACCCCCGCCTTCACCCAAGGCCCCGGGGGCGGCACGTTCACCCTATAGTATAGCGAAAGAAAGCCTATCCCGCCAGTTCGCGGGACCGTTTGGTGGCGGCGGCGACGGCCCGGATGAGCAAGGGGCCAAGTCCGTCTTCAATTCCGTCATCGCCCATCAGGATTTTCAGGGCTTCGGCGGTGGTGCCGCCGGGGCTGGTGACGTTCTTGCGCAGGATTTCCGGCGGTTCCGCCGATTGGGCCAGCAGTTCACCGGCGCCCGACACCGTGACCCGGGCCAACCGGGCCGCCAGGTCTTCCGAAAGGCCCGCCTCCACCCCGGCGCGGGCCAGGCATTCGGCCAGTAAAAATACATAGGCCGGGCCGCCGCCGGAAACGGCGGTTACCGGGTCCAGCAGGGCTTCGTCGTCCACCCACGCCACCTCGCCCACCGCTTCCAGCAGGCCGTGGCACAACCGCAGTTGATCCCCGGAAACATGGGCGTTGGGGCAGGCGGCGGTGATCCCCTGGCCGATGGCGGCGGGCGTGTTCGGCATGCAGCGGACGATGGCCGCTTCCGCCCCCAAGACTCGGTGAAAATAGCCGATGGTCTTGCCGGCGGCGACGGACAGGAACACGCACCCGGGCCCCGCGAACCGGGCATAGGCGGGGGCCACGTCGTCCATCATCTGGGGCTTGACGGCGAACACCACCACCTGAGGGCTCAAGTCATCGGCAAGCTCGCCACTGCCGCCCAGCACTGTCACCGGCCACTGGCGGCGGAGTCTTTCGGCGGTTTCCCCGTGGGGCTCGATGACGGTGATGGAGCCCGCATCCATGGCCCGGTCCAGCCAGCCGGCCAGCATGGCGCCGCCCATCTTGCCGCCGCCGGCCAGCAATAACGTCACGGACATAGGCTTATGCCTCACCCACTGTATCGATCATCGCGGCGGTCACCGCGTCGGACGCCGACTTGCCGCCCCAGACCACGTATTGGAAGGCGGGGTAGAATCGCTCGCATTCCTCGATGGCGGTGTCCATCAGGTCTTCCATCTGTTCCACGCTGGGCCCGAAGGCGCCCCGTAAAAGCAGGGCATGGCGGTACATGGGCAGGCCCTCGGTGTTCCACAGGCCGAAATTTCCCAGCCACATGCGCTCGTTGATCAATGCCAGCAGTTCATAGACATCGTGGCGCTTTTCCGACGATACCCGAAGGTCGAAGGCGCAGGTGAAGTGCATGGCGCTGGCCCCTTCGTTCCAGGCGAAATGCAGGCTGTAATCGCACCACCGGCCCGGCACCTGGACCGCGATTTCCTTGTCTCCCGCCCGGTCGAAAACCCAGTTATTGGTGCTGACCACATGTTCGATGACGTCCAGGGGATGAGTGATGGCCGATTGAGGCTGAAAGCTCATGTGCGTCATGTCCGGTTCTCCTCTGGTTCGGGGTGTGGCTGACCGGTGAAAAAAGGGCTGGAAACAGGTGAGACCACAATATGTCGTGTATAGGTCAATATATTGGGACAAAAGCCATACCGAATACTAGGTATAGCCTAACCAAAAGATTCCAACCGGCGCAAGGGGTCTTGGCGCCCGGGATGTCGATTTTTGTGGATAGTTGGGGGTGCCGCGTGAGGGGCGGCCTATTCCTACCGGGTTTGGCGGGGCTTCGCGGCCTTCGTGGCCTGTTCCTTGCTCTTCTTCTTGCCGCCAGCCGCCAATTGGGCTTCGAGCAGGGCTTCCAGCTTCGCTACCCGGGTTTCCAGCTTTTCCTGTTCGGCCCGGGCCTTGGCGGCCATGGCCTTGACCGCGTTGAATTCCTCCCGGGGGACCGCGTCCATGTCACCCATCAGCCGTTCCACCTGCTGGCGGACCAGGGCTTCCACTTCGGCCTTGATGCCGGAAACGGCTGAAACGGCGCCGTTCGCCACCCGGGCCAAGTCGTCAAGAATACGGTTGCTGGTTTGCATGGGTGGTATTATGGGCCGCCCCGGCGACCGGCGCAACCGGTGTGCCGGGCTGAACAGGACCGCTTGCCGGGTCAATCCGCCAGCCCTATATAAGAAGCCCTATTCGAAAGCCACCGCCCCGGGAACCGCCGTTTCGGGTCCGCGGGGAAAGAAGGCCGGCCTGTCATCGTTAATTAAGGGCGCAACCCATGATCGTCGTTACCGGCGGGGCCGGATTCATCGGCTCCAACATCGCCTGGGCGCTGGAAGACCGCCGGCTTGGACCGGTGGTGGTCTGCGACCGGCTTGGCGACGGCGATGATACGGGCGCCGGGGACGATGGTGAAAAATGGCGCAACCTGCTGAAGCGGGACCTGACCGATGTGATCCTGCCCGAAAACCTGTTTTCCTTTATGCGGGACAAACAGCGACAGGTGCGGGCCGTCATTCACATGGGGGCCATTTCGGCGACCACCGCCACCGACGCCGACGAGATCATGAAGAACAATTACCGCCTGTCCATGGACCTTTGGCGGTGGTGCGCGGAACACCGGGTGCGCCTCATTTATGCCTCCAGCGCCGCCACCTACGGCGACGGCGGCCAGGGCTTCGACGACGACGCCTCGCCGGAGGCCCTCAGCCGGCTGCGCCCGCTCAACCTGTACGGCTGGTCCAAGCACACCTTCGACCGCCGGGTGGCGCGGATGATCGCGGATGGCGAACCCGCACCGCCACAATGGGCCGGGCTCAAGTTCTTCAACGTCTACGGCCCCAATGAATACCACAAGGGCGGCCAGCAAAGCGTCGTCGCCCAGGTATATGCGGCCATCGAAAGGGGCGAGCCGGCGGTATTGTTCCAATCCCACAACCCGGACTACGAAGACGGCGGCCAGTTGCGGGATTTCATCTGGGTGGACGACTGCGTGGACGTGGTCCTGTGGTTGCTGGAAAACGAAACCGTCAATGGGCTGTTCAACTGCGGTACCGGCCAGGCGCGCACTTTCCTGGACCTGGCCAACGCCGTTTTCAAGGCCCTGGAGCGGCGGCCGGAGATCGAATTCAGGCCGACGCCGGAAGCCATCCGGGAAAAATACCAGTACTTTACCGAAGGCCCCATGGCCCGCCTGCGGGCGGCGGGCTATGACCGGGACTTCACTTCATTGGAAGACGGCGTCGCCCAATACGTGCGTGGCTTTCTTGCCGCCAACGACCGCTACCGCTAGGAAACGCCAACACCATGCCCCTGGTCATTCCCTATCCCGAAATCGACCCCATTCTCGTCCAGTTCGGCCCCATCGCCATACGTTGGTACGCCCTTTCCTATATCGGCGGGCTGATGCTGGCATGGTGGTACATGCGGGTCCTGATCCGCCGGGCTTCGGCCAGCCCCGTGCCCGGCCCCCTTTCCCTGGAACAGGTGGATGATTTCATCACCTGGGTGGTGATCGGCGTGGTTCTCGGCGGGCGCCTGGGCTACGTTTTCTTCTACAAGCCCGCTTTCTACCTGGATAATCCGGCGCAGATTTTACAGGTCTGGCAGGGCGGCATGTCCTTCCACGGCGGCCTGCTGGGGGTGATTGTCGCCGGCATCCTGTTTGCCCGCCGCCACAAAATCCCCATGCTGGCCTTCGCCGACCTGGGATTCGTCGCCACCCCCATCGGCCTGTTCCTGGGCCGCCTGGCCAACTTCATCAACGGCGAACTGTATGGCCGGGTGACCGACGTGCCCTGGGCCATGGTCTTTCCCCGGGGCGGTCCGTCCCCCCGCCATCCCAGCCAACTCTATGAAGCCGCCCTGGAAGGCCTGGTGTTGTTCATTCTCTTGTACTTTCTGTGGCGGCGGGAAGGGGTGCGCGGCCGCCCCGGGGTGCTTACCGGCGTGTTCCTGGTCGGTTACGCCACCGCCCGGGGGCTGGTGGAGCTGGTGCGCCAGCCGGATGTCTACCTGGGCCTTCTCGCCGGCGGCACGACCATGGGGCAATGGCTGTCGGCGCCCATGCTGGCCCTCGGCCTTTACCTGATCTTCCGCTCCAAGCGTACCTGAACGGGGCGGAACCGGGTGTCCGCCCTAAGTTCCATACTGGGCGAACGGATTCGTCGCGGCGGCCCGATCACCGTCGCCGAATACATGGAACTGGCGCTGACCCATCCTGAACACGGCTACTACATGAAACAGGACCCCTTCGGCCAGGGGGGCGATTTCACCACCGCGCCGGAAATCAGCCAGATGTTCGGCGAGGTGCTGGGCATGTGGTCCGCCGTGGTGTGGCAGGCGGCGGGCGCGCCGTCCGCCTTCAACCTGGTGGAACTGGGCCCCGGCCGCGGCACGTTGATGGCCGATGTGCTTCGGGCCACCGCAGGCGTGCCCGGGTTTCATCGGGCGCTTACCCTTCACCTGGTGGAAATCAGCCCGGTCCTTAAACGAAGGCAGGGCGAAGGCCTGGCGAAGACCGGCCTTACCCCCCATTGGCACGATACCTTCGATACCGTGCCCGGCGGGCCCCTGCTGCTGCTGGCCAACGAGTTCTTCGACGCCCTGCCGGTGCGCCAGTTCGTCCGCGGCGCCCAGGGGTGGAGCGAACGCACCGTGGAGCTGGAAGCGACGGCGGCGCCCGGAGAAGAAACAACGGAAGAAATGCCGGAAGAAACCGGCTTCCAGTTCGGCCTCACCCCGCCCGAGGCTTTGGCCCAGGCGGCGCGGCCCCTGGTGCCGCCGGACCTTGCCGATTCCCCCGTCGGCAGCGTCTTCGAGGCCTGCCCCGCCGCCACCGGCCTGGCCCACGCTCTGGGCGAACGCATTGCGCGGGACGGCATGGCGGCGCTGATTGTCGATTACGGCCATTTCGACAGCGCCGCCGGTGAAACCCTGCAGGCGGTAAAGGGCCATGGGTTTCACGACCTGCTGGCCGATCCGGGGGATGCGGACCTGACCGCCCATGTGGATTTCGGCGCCCTCGCCCGGGCCGCCGCCCAGGCCGGCGCCGACGTGCGCGGCCCGGTGCCCCAAGGGGCGTTCCTGGAACGCCTCGGCCTGGGGGCGCGGGCCCAATCCCTGCTGGCCGGGGCGTCGCCGGAGCAGGCGGAGGACATCCGCGCCGCCCACCAGCGGCTTATCGGCGGCGAGGCCATGGGCCTTTTGTTCAAGGCCATGGTCATCGCCCGCCCCGGCCTCGCCATACCGCCGTGGTCTTGACAAGTCTACGGCTTGGGGGTTGAGCCGACGCAATCGTTTCAGGCGGGTTTCTTTGCTTTCCGCCGCGCCATGAATCCAAGTCCGGCCAACCCAAAACCGAACAGGGCAAGGGTTCCAGGTTCGGGGATGGAGTCGAAGGTGGGGGAACGCATAGTGAGCACGCGCACGTAATCGCCGGGAGTTGATGCGAACCAGTCCACGCGGAGCCGGCTGGCGTTGCCGCCGTCAATCCAGACGGAATCGCCGGACTCCAGGCCCCGTAGGCTGGGGTTCAGATAAGTGACGCCCGTGTTGGCGAGAAAATCGCTGGCCGCCAGCAAGCCCGTGCTGGTGATGATGCCGAAAATGTTCGCGTCAAAATCTACGAATCCTCTCTGACTGGCACCACCATTCGGATCAAAGAAAATATAATGACTTGCTACCACTTGCCCGGCGGTGGGCGAGGTTCCGATATTCACGGATACGGTGCCGCCGATGGCGATATTCTGGTCCTCATCGAAACCATACAGGTTGTTGTTCTGGAACGTATCGTTGCCGACGGTGTTGTCGGGGTTCGATTGGGGGAAGCCGGGACTCAGCTTTATGAAGCTGCCGCTGCCCAAGGTCACGTTGCCGCCGACAATGGTCGCCCATGACGGGCCAGCCAAAAACATGGTGATCAATCCGCCCAGTAAGGCGCGAATAAGTGTTTTCATCGTTTTGCCTAAAGTGCTGTTGTGCCCAAGTGGCATCGAATCTGCAAAACTTATGCCAGCGTAATAATGTATTTGTTTTCAATAGGAAAGGAGAAGGTAGCATGATGCAGCTTAGAAGAAGTGTAAATATCCTTTTCACGCTGGGGCAGAGTAAAGTCGGAAAAAATCTTAAAATTCAATGAGTTGGCGGTTTACTCGTGGATTGTATGGTTCAACCTATTGTAATTGCAGGGAAAAATATCGCATGGCCGCGAGAAACACCTAGCATCATCTATAAAAGACAAATATTTCAATAGGTTATGGTTGTTATGCAAGTGTAAAAAATTTTGACATTTTTCCTGCCTCTGGTCCCGCCCATCGGTCACGGGACAGGCTTTCATTGACATATTCCGCACCCATGACGGTTCCTCTCCAGGTCCACCCGTTTCCAAACCCCGCCGCTGGTTCCATAATGCGCCCATGATCACTTCCGGAATTCTCGACGGCGTGCGGCACGGGTTCCTGACCCGGCGGGGCGGGGTCAGCGGCGGCCTCTACGCCTCCCTCAATTGTGGCTTTGGTTCGGGTGACGACGCCGCCAACGTGGCCGCCAACCGGCAACGCGCCCTGCTGCGCCTGGGTCTTGCCGGGGCGGCCCTGGTCACCGCCTACCAGGTTCATTCGCCCGACGTGGTGGTGGTCACCGAGCCTTGGCCGCCGGGGGACGCGCCCAAGGCGGACGCCATGGTCACCGGCCGGCCCGGGGTGGTCCTGGGCGTGCTCACCGCCGATTGCGCGCCGGTGCTGTTCGCCGACGCCGGGGCCGGCGTCATCGCCGCTGCCCATGCCGGCTGGAAGGGGGCCCTGGACGGGGTGGTGGAGGCGACCTTCAGGGCGATGGAGGGACTGGGAGCCCGCGCCGCCCATACCCGGGCCGTCGTCGGTCCGGCCATCGGCCGCAATTCCTATGAGGTAGGGCCCGAATTCCACCGGACCTTCCTTGACCATGACCGGGAAAACGCCGCCTTCTTCGATGCTTCTCCCCGGGCCTCCTCCAGACCCGGGCATTTCATGTTCGATCTCGCCGGTTACGTGCTGGGGCGCCTCCAGGCCCTGGGCCTGGAGGCGGAATCGGTGGGCTGTGATACCCTGGCCGACGGGGACCGCTTCTTCAGCTACCGGCGAACCACCCTGGCCGGCGAAGCGGACTACGGGCGCGGCCTGTCCGCCATCGCGCTTGGCTGATCATTATGATTCGTTCACTCTTCCTCGCGGGGCTGCTTCTGCCGTTTCTGGCTTCCTGCGCCCTTTGGCAAGGAGGGGAGGGGGATGAAGGAAAGGAGGGCCTGGTCTTCGGGCCGGCCCGCCGGGTGGTGGTCGAGCCGGTGGACGGCACTACCCTGCCCCTTGGCCGCCTGCTGGCCCGCGCCGTGGCCGAGGAACTGGGCATCCTGGGCATCCGGGCGGAAGCCGCCACCCAGCCTGGCGGGGCACCCGGGGACGCCTATGTGATTCGCGGCCGGGCCGAACCCAATCCGGATGGCCCCAATTCGGATGGCAAAGCCCTCCTGGTCCTGATCCACTGGACCCTGACCGACCCCCAGGGCCGGGCCGTGGGCGCCCACACGGAGCCGGTCCTGGGGGCCCGAACCCAGTGGGAATACGGCGATCCCCGGCTGCTTCAGGCCATCGGCGAGGACACGGCGGAGGCCCTGGAGCCTATAATTTCCTCCCCCTGACCGAGGTATCGGCCGGTTGGCGGCGGAAAGCCGTTTACAGGGGATAGGGAGCTTGATAAGTTCCGCCCGCGCCAAGCCGGAGAGCTTCAAAACCGATCCCATTCGCCGCCCCATTCACCTTCTCAGGGGCCGAGAAAATTATGTTCGATCCCGGTGGCTTCCGAAGCCGCCAGAGGGACCAGAGAAATGAAAATCCTCTCCTGCAATTCCAACCGGCCCCTGGCCGCCGCCATTTCCGCCTATCTCAGCCTGCCCCTGACCGACGCGGTGATCCGCCGCTTTTCGGACATGGAGGTGTTTGTCGAGATCCAGGAAAATGTCCGCGGCGAGGACATGTTCGTCATCCAACCCACTTCGGCCCCGGCCAACGACAACCTGATGGAACTGCTGGTCACCATGGACGCCTTGCGCCGCGGTTCGGCGCGGCGCATTACCGCCGTCATTCCCTATTTTGGCTACGCCCGCCAGGACCGTAAATCCGGCCCGCGCACACCTATTTCCGCCAAGCTGGTGGCCAACCTGATCACCACCGCCGGCGCCGACCGGGTATTGACCCTGGACCTGCACGCCGGTCAGATTCAGGGCTTTTTCGATATCCCCGTGGACAACCTGTTCGCCGCGCCGCCCTTCACCAAGGACATCGAGGAAACCCTCAACGGCGACGACCTGGTGATCGTTTCGCCCGATGTGGGCGGCGTGGTTCGCGCCCGGGGCCACGCCAAGCGGCTCAACGCCGACCTGGCCATCATCGACAAGCGGCGCGAGCAGGCCGGGGTGTCGGAAGTCATGAACATCATCGGCGAGGTGAAGGGCCGGCGCTGCGTCCTGGTCGACGACATCGTCGATTCCGCCGGCACCCTGTGCAACGCCGCCGGCGCGTTGATCGACGCCGGCGCTGTCTCGGTGGCCGCCTATGTCACCCATGGGGTGCTTTCCGGCGGCGCCGTGGCCCGGGTGTCGTCATCGCCCCTGAAAAAACTGGTCACCACCGACAGCATCATGGCCACCGACGCGGTGCGCTTGTCCCCTAATATAGAACACCTGACCATCGCCCCGCTGATGGCCGAAGCCATCAGCCGCATTGCCGAGGAATCCTCGGTTTCAAGCCTATTCAACTGAACGATCTTTTTCCGCCCCCTGGGGCGGACCGAACCGGCACCCCTGGAGGCCGGAACCAGAGAACGAAGAAAGGAAGAAACTCATGGCTAGCGTTACATCATTCCCGGCGCAAGCGCGGGACCGGGCCGGTAAGGGGGCAGCCCGCCAGACCCGCCGCGAGGGCCGCGTCCCCGCCGTCATTTACGGCAATAAGCAAGACCCCATGCTGATTTCCATCGATCCCCTGGACCTCATGCGCCAGCTCAAGGGACCGGGCTTCTTCGCCCGTGTCTTCGAACTGGACGTCGCCGGCGACAAGCACAAGGTGCTGGCCCGCGACCTGCAGGTGGACCCGGTGACCGACCAGCCCATCCACGTCGACTTCATGCGCTTCAGCGCCACCACCACACTCAATGTTGAAGTGGAAGTGGTGTTCGAAAACGAAGACGAAAGCCCGGGCTTGCGCAAGGGAGGCGTGCTCAACGTGGTCCGTCACACGGTGGAAATGGTCTGCGCCGCCGACAGCATCCCCGAATACCTGCCCCTGGACCTGACCGGCCTGGAAGTCGGCGACAGCGTGCACGCCGGTGCCCTGTCCCTGCCGCCGGGCGTCGAATTGGTCATCACCGACCGCGACTTCACCATCGCCACCATCGCCGCGCCGACGATCATGGAAGAGCCGGTGGAAGAAGAAGCCGTCGAAGGCGAGGAAGGCGAGGCGCTGGCCGAAGGCGAGGCGCTGGCCGAAGGCGAAACGCCGGCGGAAGGCGACGGGGAAGCCAAGCCCGACTCCGAATAGCAGGCCGGGCTCATGCTTTTGCTGGTCGGCCTCGGCAATCCGGGCCGGGAATACGAACGGAACCGTCACAACATCGGCTTCATGGCGGTGGACGCCATCGTCCGCCGTCATGGGTTCGGCGCCTTCCGCCCCAGGTTCGATGGCCACCTCGCTGACGGCAACCTGGACGGGCGCAGGGTGCTGGCCTTCAAGCCCATGACGTACATGAACGATTCCGGCCGCGCCGTGGGCGCCGCGGTCAACTTCTACAAGATGCCGGCGAAAGACGTGCTGGTGCTGCACGACGAGATTGACCTGGCCGCCGGCAAGATCAGGGTCAAGCGCGGCGGCGGCCACGCCGGGCACAACGGGCTGCGCAGCATCCACGCCCACATCGGCGACGGCTACGGGCGGTTGCGCCTGGGCGTCGGTCATCCGGGCGACAAGGGCCGCGTCGCCAGCCACGTGCTCAAGGACTTCGCCAAGGCCGACAACGAATGGGTGGAAAAGCTGCTGGACGCGGTGGCCGATCATGTCGGCCTGCTGGCGGCGGGGGATGACGCCAACTTCGCCAGCCGCGTTGCGCTGGACATGAACCCGCCCAAGCACAAGCCCAAACCGGAAAATCTGAACGATAAAGACAGCGAAGAAAAGAACGACGATGGGCTTTAACTGCGGCATCGTCGGCCTGCCCAACGTCGGCAAGTCGACGCTTTTCAACGCCCTCACCGCCACGGCGCAGGCGGAAGCGGCCAATTTTCCCTTTTGCACCATCGAGCCCAACACCGGCCGGGTCGCCGTGCCCGACCCCCGACTGGACGCCATCGCCGCCATCGCCAAACCGGCCAAGGTGGTGCCCACTTTCCTGGAATTCGTCGACATCGCCGGCCTGGTCAAGGGCGCCTCCAAGGGCGAAGGCCTGGGCAACCAGTTCCTGGGCAATATCCGCGAGGTGGACGCGGTGATCCAGGTTCTGCGCTGCTTCGAGGATGATAACGTCACCCACGTGGAAGGCGGCGTGGATCCGCTCAGGGACGCCGACGTGGTGGAAACGGAACTGATGCTGGCCGACCTGGACAGCCTGGAAAAGCGCGTCACGCCGCTGACCAAGAAAGTGCGCGGCAATGACAAGCAGGCCAAAGCCCAACTTGATCTGGTTGAACAGGCGCTGGAACACCTGCGCGATGGCCAGCCGTTGAGGCGATTCGGCATGGCCGAGGGCGCCGGCCTGGGCGTTCGCATGCTGCATCTGCTGACCGCCAAGCCGGTGCTCTATGTGTGCAACGTGGACGAGGACAGCGCCATCGCCGGCAACGCCTTTTCCGAAAAGGCCGCCGCCCGGGCGGAAGCGGAGGGCGCCGCGGCGGTGGTCATTTCGGCGCGCATGGAGGAAGAGGTGGCGCAACTGGACAACGCGGCGGAAAAGGCCGAGTTCCTGGCCGCCCTGGGACTCGAGGAAACGGGCCTGGCCCGGGTGATCCGCGCCGGCTACCGCCTGTTGGACCTGATCACCTTTTTCACCGCCGGACCCAAGGAGGTCCGGGCGTGGACCGTCAAGCGGGGCGCCACAGCGCCCGCAGCCGCCGGCGTCATCCACACCGACTTCCAGCGCGGCTTCATCGCCGCCGAAACCATTTCCTACGACGATTTTGTTTCCCTGGGCGGTGAACAGGCGGCCAAGGACGCCGGCAAGATGCGCCAGGAAGGCCGCAATTACGTGGTCCAGGACGGCGACGTGATGCTGTTTAGGTTTAATGTTTAGAGGGTGCGGAAGCTTATAAGTCGTAACCTTTTTTCTTCAGTAATTTTCCAATGCGGTCCATGGAACGCTGTTGAACCTTACCGGTAACCGAGGGCAGCCATGCGATCATGCGCTGGGTAAGGACGGGCATGGTGGTAATAGCCTTCCTGCCCACGTCGGTCTGGTAAAAAGCCAGCATTTCCTTCAGTTCAGGTTCGGTGAAATTCTGGCTCATGAACTGGCCGATAAACATCATCATATCCGGCTTGACACCTGAAAATTCCTCTCCCACGATTTTTTCGATGGCGCCCAGGGTTTCGTCATCGATATTGGGCACCTTTTGCTTGATCTGTTTTGAAGTTTCGGCGCCGACAATCCCTGCGACTTGTTCGATCATTCGTCCATATTGCATGACCTCGAACATTTCGAGGATGATCTTCTGCCGCTCCGTTTCACCGGCCCGGGCGGGTGGCGCGTTTCCCAAGCCCCAAACAAGAGTGCTCATGGCGATGACGCCAAGCAATTTTTTATATCCAGTCATAATTCCCTCACTAATTTTGGTATTTGAAAATTATCAGGCCTTCCGACGCCCGGAACGCTACGCGCCACTTTCTAGGAAGAGAGCATTGCGGAGTTCATGATCCCTCCACCTGCTTCCTGAATTTCAGGTTCAGCTTGTCCAGGGCATTCATGATTGGAATGAAGAAGTTGATGCCGATGGAATCCTCGCCGATGCCGGCGTAGCTGATTCCCACCAGATTGCCCCGCGCGTCGACCAGGGCGCCGCCGCTGTTGCCGCCCTGGATATCCACGTCCGCCTGAATATCCTACATGCCGAATTTATTGGACGTGAACTTGCTGACGATGCCCTTGGTTACGGTCCCCGAAAGGCTCTTGTCCAAAGGCGAGCCGACGGCGAAAATTTCTTCGGTAACTTTCAGCGGCTCCGTGCGGATGGGAATGGGCAGGTGGCCAGCCTCTTCGACCTGGATCAGCGCCACGTCCCGCTTGGGGTGCCTGCGGATCACTTCTCCCAGGACCTTGCGCCCGGTCAGCAGTTTGACACGAACGATCTGGGCGTTCTCCACCACGTGGAAATTGGTCAGGATCAGGGTCGGTGAAATGAAAAACCCGGAACCATGGCCAAAGCCCATGCCGTCGATGGTGACCACGCCCAGGCGAATCTTGTCGATGTTCCCGGCGATGGGGTCGCTGTAAACCGGCATGCGGTCGAACCGCATCTCCGTTTCCCGGACATCCCGGGCCTCGGCGATGGAGATGTTGCGGTCGGATAAGAGCTTCACCAGTTCCGTATCTGCCGCCAGGTTCGCCGCCGCCTCGGCGAAAGCCTGCATGATGATGAGCATTTCGCCATTCGAGACTCCCTGTTCCAGCTCCGTCGAGCCGGAGGTCGTGGTTTCGTACACCACCTTGTTCTCCATCATGGAAAAAACCTGCCAGCGGACGGTCAGGGCGCCTTCGCCACTTTGCCGGCCCAGGGGAAGTCCGGTCCAAAAGTTGAGCTCGTCACACACCTTCATCTTGATGTCTTCGATCTGACCGCCGATGACGTAAGCGGGAGGGACGCCCTTATCGGCAACGCCGGAAAACAATTTGCTGGGGTTGCCGACGACGTTGAAATTGACGTTGATCATCTCCTCGTAAAAAGCATCTTCGAATTCCAGGTCCTTGGACAAAATCCGGCCGCTGTTCCAAAAAAGGTTTCCTGGCCTCGGGCCACAGGTCCACAGCACGGCGGTGTATTGGCCGATGACCTCGCCGCGCCTGATCTTGAAGCCGATGCGGTCCAGCTTCATGGGGGCCAGGTCCTGCCGGTTCTTGATTTCAACAGGTTCCTTGCGGGCGATTTCCGGGACTTCGACGGGAATAGCCTGACAACCGGCAATCAAGACGGCCGCGGCCGCAAGCGACAGGCCCCCGGCCAGGGCCTTTTTCGCGCCCAGCTTGGCATTGCATCGATAATTCACCACCGTCTCCCCCGGTTTGTTCCCTTTTTGTATTACAAGGTTAGTGCAAGTTCTCCCGCTTTGTCGAGGTTTTTCAATATTTTTACACGCATCGGTGGATTTTCACCGTTGCCGCGGCGCTTTGGCCGCCCCGCGACGCCGCTCAAATTTCTCCCTATCGCGCCTCTTCCTTCCGCCGCCACAGGCGCGCCCCGCCGATGGCCCTGGCCCGCCCGGCAATGGCTTCCTCCATGCGGGCGGCGGTCTTCCAGTTGAGTCTCAACTGGGAAGGGTAGGCGGCGATCGCCGCCAGCCAGTCCGCCAGGTCACGGTCCTCAAGGGGCGTCACCTCCGCCGTCCAGCCGTTGGCGGCGAACTTTTCCCCGGCGTCCGGGCCCAGGGCGGCATAGGGGTAATCCTCGTAAAACCATAACCGCCTTTTCGGGATTGAGGCCAGGTTTTGGGCCACGGCGCGGACGATGCCGTGATCCACATGGCCGCCCATGGCCAGGGGGCTGACCACCCGGGCGTTTTCAGGCAGTTCCCGGCGCAGGGTGGCCAGCAGCCGCCGGCCCAGTCCGGCGTCCTCTCGCGCCGGCCGGCCAAACAGGTGCTTATCCGCCGGGTAGAGGAAGGGGCCGCCGTCTTCCGCCTGACGGAAAGCGGCGTCGATGAACATGAAATGCCGGGTTTCTGCGCCCAACAGTTCGGCGGCCCGCTCGTCCTCGTCCCGGCGGCGGGCAAAGGCGCCGTCGCCGCCGCCGTCTTCCATGTCCCACATGCGGAAAAGAAAGCGGGCGAAAGGCGAATAGGGTCCGGGCGGCGCGTCGCCGGCGAACAGGGTCCACACCCACACCCTGTCACCGCTCCTGGCCTGCCGGCCCATCAGGCCGCCGGCCGAATAGATGGCGTCGTCCAGATGGGGCGAAAGGTAGATCCAGGTTTCGGCCATGAAGTCCATCATGGCACAGGCCGGATCTCGACGAAATGGCCGGGCGCCGCCCACCTGGAATGTCGCCAAGCCGGGGCGGGTTGGGCTATGGTGCGGACCCCGGTACCGGCTTTTGCACGTTCGTGAGTAGCGTCCCGCGACATGCGAAACCGGTACGGACTTAAGTAAGCGGCAAAGAAAAAATTGGGAGGCGCACCCGTGGGGGACATGATCCGGCTTACCGCCGGCGACGACCATCAACTGGATGCCTACCGGGCCGACCCGGCCAGCGCCGGTGACGGCGTGATCAAGGGTGGCTTGGTGGTGGTGCAGGAGATTTTCGGCGTCAACGGCCATATCCGCGCCGCCCACCCGGACATCCCGGTCCATGTATATTCCGCCGGTCACGGGTTTAACTGCGGCCGCCGGGCCGAATATCACCGGCAAAGCGCCGAAATGGCCCTTTCCCGTACCCTCGCCTTTTTCAGTGAACACCTGATCGCCTGAGGGCGAAGGAGGATATCCATGATTGATCCGGGCATGCCGCCCGTCATCGGCGTCATCGGCGGCAGCGGCGTTTACGATATCGACGGGCTGGACGACACCCGCTGGGAAAAGGTCGCGTCACCCTTTGGCGAGCCTTCCGACGAGTTGCTGTTCGGCACCCTGGCCGGCCAGTCCATGGTCTTCCTGCCCCGCCACGGGCGTGGCCACCGCATCCCGCCGTCGGAACTCAACTACCGGGCCAACATCGACGCCCTCAAGCGGGCCGGGTGCACGGAAATCCTCTCACTTTCCGCCTGCGGTTCCTTCAAGGAGTCCCTGGCGCCGGGCACTTTCGTCATCGTCGATCAGTTCATCGACCGCACCTTCGCCCGGCGGAAAAGTTTCTTCGGTACCGGGCTGGTGGCCCACGTCGGTTTGGGCCATCCGGTCTGTTCACGGTTGGGCCACGCCATCGAAGGGGCGGTGAAGGCGCTGGACATCCCCTTCCAGCGGGGCGGCACCTACCTGGCCATGGAAGGACCGCAGTTTTCCACCCTGGCCGAATCGGACCTCTATCGAAGCTGGGGCTGCGATGTGATCGGCATGACCAACATGCCGGAAGCCAAATTGGCCCGCGAGGCCGAGATGTGTTACGCCTCCATCGCCATGGTCACCGATTACGACTGTTGGCATCCGGACCACGATCACGTCACCGTGGACGCCATCATCAAGGTGTTGATGGACAACGCCGACAAGGCCCGCGCCCTGGTCAAGGCGGTGGCGCCGGCCCTGTCCGGGCGCGCCGAAACCTGTCCCGCCGGCTGCCACACGGCCCTGGAAACGGCGATCATTACGCAAGCCCCTGCCCGTGACCCGGCCATGGTGAAAAAGCTGGACGCCGTCGCCGGCCGGGTGCTGGGGGCCTGAGGAAATGGCCGTGGTCGAAACCAACCCTCCTTCCTCCACTTCTTCCATGCCAAGACTACCCTTCCTGCCGCCTATCCTGGCGCTCATTTGCATCGCCGTCATGATCGGGCTGGGTTTCGCGGCGCCCGGATTACGGCTTATCGAATCGCCGTGGACCTTTGCTGGGTGGCTGCCCATCGTCCTGGGCGGCGCTTTCGCCGTCACCGCCCGCCGGCAGTTCCAGCGGGCCGAGACGACCATCAAGCCCTACCATGCCTCCAGCGTCCTGGTTTCCCACGGGGTGTTCGCCATCAGCCGCAATCCCATGTACACCAGCCTTGCCGCCGGGCTGGTGGGCGTGTCTATTCTGCTCGGCGCCCTGTCGCCGGTGATCGTTATCCCGGTGTTCGTCTGGCTGATCCGCGCCCGGGTGATCGCCGTCGAGGAAGCCATGCTGGCCGAAACCTTCGGCGACGCCTACCGCGACTACAAAACCCATGTCCGCCGCTGGCTGTGAGGTAAGCAATCCATGAAAGTCCAGGGTAAACCCTACCGCACCATCTGGCTGGCCGATGACGGCCGAACGGTACGGATCATCGACCAGACCAAACTGCCCTTCGCCTTTGAAGTGGTGGACCTGAAATCCCTGGCCGACGCGGCGCGGGCCATCGCCGGCATGTGGGTGCGGGGCGCGCCCTTGATCGGCGCCACGGCGGCCTACGGCATGGCCCTGGCGATGAACGGGGATTCCTCCGACGCCGGGCTGGATGGCGCCTATCAGACCCTGATGGCGACCCGGCCGACGGCGGTCAACCTGCGCTGGGCCCTGGACGATATGAAGGCGCTGCTTGCGCCCCTGCCGGCCGGCGAGCGGGCAGGGTTGGCCTATGCCCGGGCCGCCGAAATCGCCGACGAGGACGTGGAAATCTGTTCTTCCATCGGCGAACACGGCAAGGGGTTGATTGAACGGGCGTTTGAAAAAAAGGGAAGCGGCCCGGTCAACCTGCTCACCCATTGCAATGCCGGCTGGCTGGCGACGGTGGATTGGGGCACGGCGCTGGCCCCCATCTACAAGGCCTTTGACGCCGGGATCCCGGTGCATGTGTGGGTGGACGAAACCCGCCCCCGCAACCAGGGCGCGTCGTTGACGGCGTGGGAACTGGGCCAGCACGGGGTCCCTCACACGCTGATCGTCGACAACGTGGGCGGCCACCTGATGCAGCACGGGCAGGTGGACCTCTGCATCACCGGCACCGACCGCACGGCGGCCTCCGGCGACGTGTGCAACAAGATCGGCACCTACCTGAAGGCCCTGGCCGCCCATGACAACGGCGTGCCCTTTTACGTCGCCCTGCCGGGGCCGACCATCGACTGGACGATCACCGATGGGGTGCGCGACATTCCCATCGAACAGCGGGACGCGGGCGAAGTCACGCGCCTGACCGGGGTGGACGAAAACGGCCGCGTGGGCGCCTTTTCCATCGCCCCCGCCGGCACGCCCGCCGCCAACTACGCCTTCGACGTGACTCCGGCCCGCCTGGTCACCGGCCTGATTACCGAACGCGGCGTGGCCGAGGCTTCCACGGAAGGGCTAAAGGCGCTCTATCCGGAACATGCCTGATTCCCTGCCCCATCCCCGCCGCCGGCCCCGGCCCGTGACGGGGCGGATGCCTTGATCCGCGTCCAGCCGGGCGACATCCATGTGCTGATTTTCGCCCTCTGCCAGGGCGCCGTCTTCGTCTTCTGGCGGCACTTCCTGGATATCCTGCCCCTGCCGGTGTTTGTCGTTTACTGGTTCGGCCTGGCGGCCGTGCTGGTCGCCGCCTATCACGCCGCCGGCCGCGGTTTCGTCGCCGTGCCCCGGCGATTGTGGCCGCGGCTGGTCCTCTTCGCGGCGCTCAGCGGCCTGACCGTTTATCTGGTCATGACCGGGCTCCGCGAAATCGGCGCTTCCCTGGCCGCCATCGTGCTGCAGACGACCATCGTCTTCACCGTGGCGCTGGCGGTGATCTTCCTGGGCGAGCGGCCGTCCCGCCGCGAACTGGCGGGGGTGGCCCTGATCATGGGCGGCCATGTGGTGCTCAATTTCCAGGCGGGAGCAGCATTCACCATGTGGATTCTGGTCATTGTCGCCGGCACCGCCAGCCAGGCCCTGGCCCACTTCATCGCCAAGGGGATGCTCGCTCACATGCCGGAAGGACAGATCAATCTGGTCCGCATCTTGGGCTGCCTGGCCGCCGGCCTGATCATGCTTCCCGTCGCCGTGCCGGTTCCCCTGGCGGCGGCGGAAGTGCCGGTGCTTGTCCTGGGCGTCCTGATCGGCCCCTTTTCCTTCCTCATTTTTTACCGGGCGCTGAAGCGCATGAACCTGTCCCGGGCCGTGTTCCTGATGAACACCCAGCCCCTGTTCACCATCGCCATCGCTATCCTGGCGCTGGGGGAAGCCCTGAACCCCAGGCAGTGGCTGGCCGCCCTGTTGGTGTTGGCCGGCGCCTATGTGATCGTGGTCATCCATGGCCGCCAGGCCAGATAGGCTGCCGGTCGAGACAGGAAGCGGCAGGGTCGATCTAGGCGCTTTCCTTCAGCCGCGCCAGCCGCTTCCTTACGTGGGGGTCCAGGTGGCGCTTGCGCAGCCGGATCACTTCCGGCGTCACCTCCACCAACTCGTCATCGTCGATGTAGGCGAT
>JAJRSS010000152.1 GCA_024278615.1 Alphaproteobacteria bacterium | reverse complement strand
GAATTCGAGCCGTCCCCAGTGGTCATCGAAATTGCCGCTTCGGATGTGGCGGGTGATATCCCCGCCCGGCGGAAACAGGCGGCGTTGGTGGCGGTTGCCAGCGAGCCCGTGGTGGTGGCCGAGGGAAATTTGGTCGCTGACGTTCAGTTGGCGGACGCTCAGGTGGCCCAGGCGATCGAGGATGTCAATGACCCGCTGGAACCGGTCAACAGGGTTATCTTCTATCTCAATGATTTCCTTATCGAGATGTTCCTCAAGCCGCTGACGGAAATTTACGACCTGGTATTCCCGGCGGTGGTCAAGGACAGTGTCGGCAATGTTCTCGATAACCTGCGGGCTCCCGTCATCCTGGTGAACGACCTGTTGCAGGGCGAGGGAGAGCGGGCCTGGCAGACCACCCAGCGGTTCTTTATCAACTCAACCGTTGGCGTGGCCGGCATTTTCGACGTAGCGGAATCCCAAATGGGGATCCCCGAGCATAGCGAGGATTTCGGACAGACCCTGGCGGTGTGGGGCGCTGACGAGATGTTCTACCTGGTCATTCCCTTGTTTGGCCCGTCCAGTCCCCGGGATGCGGTGGGCAAGCTGGTTGTGGACAGCTTTTTCGATCCGTTCAACATCTGGTGGGAAAACGCCAACTATGACGAGCTGATCATTACCCGTGCGGGGCTTGGCGCCATCGACAGCTACAACGGCGTTCGCGAGGAACTGGACCAAATCAAGAAGACTTCGGTGGATTATTACGCCGCCGTTCGCAGCATGTATCGCCAGAAGCGGGAATCGGAAATCCGCAATGGCGACGACGTGGACCTGCCGCCCATTCCTGATCTGAGCTACGAGTTCGACGAAGAGGACATCAAGGCCGGACTGGATGCGCCCCGCGTCAGTGAGCCCGCCGCCAGTGAGCCCCGCGCCAGTGAGCCCGCCCCGGACGGCGCGTTCGGGGTCATTGAGGTTTCCCAGCTTCCTCCGCTTCCCCAACCCGCGAAAGCCGGTGAGGCGGCGATGATTGCCGCGGCGCCCCAGGTGGCGGCGGTGCCAGAGGCAATTCCGGTTGCGTCCCCGGCCCGGTCGGCATCCCAGTCCACCGGAAGGCTCACCGAGCTCTTCCCCATGGCGATTGTGGCCGCCGAATAGACCGGTTTACGGGTCCGCGAGACAGCATTCCAAATGCCCGCATGAATTTTAAGGGTAATTAGAAAACCCTTGACAATGGTTGGGTATTCCATTAAATAGCCCGTATCGGTGCCCATATTGGGGCCGATTAACCGAGTGCTCGGCCGGATGGCGGGCTAGACCGTATTGCTTCACAAGGAGGATATGGCTCATGTTGCAGCGAATCTTCGATTTTTCTCCCATCTTGTGTTGTCCCTGTAGCGTGGAACGGGCGCCGGTGATCCGCGGCATGCCCATGGGGCGGACGTGAGGTTCGGCCGGCTGGGCCTTTGGCCGAGTCCCTTTCAAGGGCGCTGAAAAATCCCGAAGCCGGAAACAACGCCTCATTGTCACCGCAAAGTGACACCAAACTGATCAAGGATACGGTAAGAAGACACCGTTAAGGGAGATAGAAACAATGGCCACTTTGAATTTACCCGCCGTTCCCGTTGATGGAGGCCTGTCCCGGTATTTCCGGGAAGTTTGGGCTTTTCCCATTCTCGATAAGGAAGAGGAGTTTATGCTCGCCGAGAGGTGGCGCAAGCATGGCGACCGGGAAGCCGCCCATCAGCTTGTTACCAGCCACCTTCGGCTGGTGGCCAAGATCGCCATGAAATACCGGGGATACGGCCTTCCTGTTTCCGACCTGGTCTCCGAGGGCAGCATTGGGCTGATGAAAGCGGTGCGCAAGTTCGAGCCCGAACGGGGGTTCCGCCTGTCCACGTACGCCATCTGGTGGATCAAGGCGTCTATCACCGAATACATCCTCAAGTCCTGGTCCATGGTCAAGCTGGGAACGGTTTCGGCCCAGAAGAAGCTGTTTTTCAGCCTCCGGCGGACCAAGAGCAAGCTGAAGATCATGGATGAGGGGGAGTTGACTCCCGATCAGGCGGACGAGCTCTCGAATATGCTGAATGTTTCCGCCAGCGATATCACAAATATGAACCGCCGCCTCGCCGGCCGGGATGCTTCTCTCAACGCGCCGGTCAGCATGGATGAATCCATCGAGTTTCAGGACACCCTGGTTGACGGCGCCCCGACGCCGGAAGCGGCGACCGCTGATTCCCAGGAATTGACCTTCCGCCGCGGGCTCCTGGGCGACGCCATCGCCACCCTGTCCGAACGGGAAAAGCACATTTTTACCGAACGGCGCCTGAAGGAAGATCCGGTGACCCTGGAAGAACTAGGCAAGGTCTATGGCATCAGCCGGGAACGGGTGCGCCAATTGGAAGTGCGGGCCTTTGAAAAGGTGCAGCGGGCCGTGGAAACCGCCGCCGCCGCCGCCGAAATCACCGCCGCCGCCGCCGAAGCCGGGATCTGAATTTCACCATTCCCGGTCTCGCTCGGGTCCGGCCCGAATGCGACGGGTGAACGCCGCCGCCGGTATCCAGGGGCTGTGCGCCCCGAGGGCTGTTTCATGATCGTCCTGTTCACGGATTTTGGCTCCGCTGGACCCTACCTGGGCCAGATGGAGGCGGTGCTGGCGTCACAAGCGCCGCGAACGCCGATCATCAATTTGATGTCGGAGGCGCCGGCCCACGATCCTCGCGCCGCCGCCTATCTGTTGGCCGCCTATGCGGGCGAGTTTCCTCCCGGCGCCGTTTTCCTTTGCGTCGTCGATCCCGGGGTCGGAAGCATGCGCACTCCGGGCGTGCTGTTCGCCGACGGCAAATGGTTCGTCGGACCGGATAACGGCTTATTCGAAATTATCATCCGGCGTTCCGGTTCGCCGCCCCGCTGGTGGGATATCCTCTGGCGGCCGGAGCGCTTGTCCGCAACCTTTCACGGTCGGGACCTGTTCGCGCCTGTCGCGGCAAGGGTGAGCCTGGGCCGGGCGCCCGAGAATTGGTCCGGATGCGCCGAAAGGCCGGTGGACGTGATCCGACGTAAAGACTGGCCCGATGATCTGGCCGAAATTGTCTTTGTGGACCGTTTCGGCAATGGGATCACCGGCATCCGGGCAAGCGAAGCGCCCATGGCCGGAATCCTGTGTCTTGGCGATCACCGGCTGCCACGGGCCCGTACCTTTTCCGACGTGCCGGCAGGGCAGGGGTTTTGGTACGAAAACGCCAATGGCCTTGTGGAAATTGCGGTTAATCGAGGGCGGGCCGACAGGACATTTGACCTGAGCCCAGGCGGCAAAATAGACTGGCAAACGGATCGGGACCGCTAATAAGTCATAGTTTATAAATAAATAGATGAAACCATGGAGTCCTTCTGATAGGACCAATAGGCGGCTTTCGCTTACACGGTCGTCTTCTTGCCGTTTTTGTGGGAGGGGAATCGGGTTTGAATCCAGGGTTGGGTAGGTATCAATTATGACCTTGAGTTTGAAATTCTGGGGGGTCCGTGGCAGCATCGCCGTTCCTTCGCCCAAACACATCAGGTACGGCGGCAATACCAGCTGTATCGAGGTTGTCGCGGGCGGTAATCTGCTGATCCTGGATGCCGGAACCGGGATCAGGGGCCTGGGCCCGGAAATCCAGCAGCGGGATATTCGGGATATCCGATTGTTGTTCACCCATACCCACTGGGATCATATCAACGGGTTTCCTTTTTTCGTCCCTGCTTATGATCAGGAACGAACCATTCATGTCATCGCCGGCCACCTGAAAGATCGGGGCGGGATCGAAGGGGTGCTCTCGGATCAGATGGAACATCCCATGTTCCCCGTGCCGCTTGAGGAAATGCGGGCGAAAATGAGCTTCGAAGACATCAATGCCGGCGATTCTTTCGAGCCCTTCCCCGGCGTCACCGTGCGTACGGCATCGCTCTATCATCCGAACGGGGCAACCGGATACAGAATAGAACAGGGCGGCAGGTCGCTTTGTTACGTCACCGACACGGAACACCTTCCCGGCCGTCCGGATCAGAACGTATTGGGCCTGATTGAAGGCGCCGATCTGGTGGTTTACGACAGCACCTATACGGAAGAAGAATTTCCACGAAAAATCGGCTGGGGGCATTCCACATGGAACGAAGGTGTCCGCTTGTGCCATGCCGCCAACGTGAAACGTCTGGTCATTTTTCACCATGAACCCGATCATGACGACGATTTCATGGATAAGCTTGCCGCCGAGGCCAAGGAAACATGGTCGGAAACGGTGGTCGCCCGAGAAGGCATGGAAATAGTCCTGGATTAAATGAGGCCGATCCGCCTCCCCGAAACCGGCCCTATTCGGTTTCAGCCTTAGCGGGTTTCAGAATTGGCCGGTTACAGGGTTTGCAGGCGATTGTTCAAATTCAGCGGATGAACACGCAGGATCACCCGGCGGTTCTTCGCCTGATTTTCCGGTATGGCTTCGCCGCTGGCGGTCCGGTTGCTCACCTTGGGCCGGGTGGCGGCATACCCGGTTGCCTTCAGGCGCTGCGGGTTCATGCCTTCGCCAATGAAAAAACGCACCACTTCGGTGGCCCGGCCAGCCGACAATTCCCAATTGGATGGAAACCGTTCGGTATGAATGGGGTCATCGTCCGTATGGCCTTCGGCTTCGACCTGCAGGGATAGGTATCGGGGGGACACAAGGACCTCGGCTATCTTGCGCAGGGTGGGTACGGCCGTTTCCAAAATTTCCACCGAACCGGGCCGGTAGAAGGCATTGCTGTCCAGTTCAATAACCAAGCCCTGGCGGTCGGCGCCGACCGTTACCACATCTTCCGCTTCAAGCTCGTAGATGACGTCATCCATATCCACCTTCAGTGTGGACAGCGTCGATACCTCATCCCTGTTGCCGAACTCGTTCTTGATACTGACGGCGGCGGTCTCGTATTTATTGGCGTCGATGGTGGAGAACGACATAAGCAGGATGAAGAACGCCAGCAGAAGGGTGATGGCGTCGGCGTAGGTGATAATCCAGTCATCGGCCGAATCGCCGGGTTTCTTTTTCAATTCGGGGATCATTCGGCGGCGATCTCGGGTCTGCGGATCTTTTTATTCGCCCGGTTCAAATCAAAATGAATGGCCGGATCCAGGTAGCTGTTCATCTTGTCCTGGATGTACATGGGGTTTTCACCATCGGCCAAGAGGATCAGCCCTTCGGCCAACAGGTAATTGCGAAACCGGATGATCTCCTCGCGCTGCTGAATTTTGGAAGCGGCGGGCAGATAGATCAATCTGGCCATCAGGATGCCGTAAAGGGTGGTGAGCAGGGCCACCGCCAAGCCGGCGCCCAGCGATGCCGGGTCCGAACCCATCTTGTCCAGCATGATCACCAGGCCGACCAGCGTGCCGATCATGCCGAAGGCCGGCGAGGTCGCCGCCATGGTCCTTAAAATATCCACCTGCACCATATTGCGCCCAAAGGTGGTTTCGATGGTGTTGTGCAGGATTTCCTTGATCTCATGGCCTTTATAGCCGGTGATGACCATTTCGATGCCGAAGGCCGTGAACTTGTCCGTCTTATGGGTTTTGGCGTCTTCTTCCAGGCCGTGGATCCCCTTCTGCTGCACCAGGTAGGTCCAGCGAATGACCCGCCCGACCTCGGACTTCAGGATCATCCGTCCCACTTTTGGCGAGAAGACGATGCGAAAGATCAGCTTCAAGGCCAGGAAAACATACCGGGCCTCGTAGGAAACGAAGGTGGCCGCCAGGGTGCCGCCGACGACCATGATGAAGCCGGCGCCATTGACGAAGACAAAATAGTTGTCGGTCTTGGATATGACGGCGCCGATGAACAACCCGAACGCCGACAGGACCCCAAGTATGGTTGCAAAGGACATTGTCACCCTTAAGTTCCGCCGGTTTCGCCACCACGGCTGGGGACGATTCGACGGACATCTCACGGGTGTATTACAAACCTGAATACTCTAAAAAATATTAAGGAATCAGGCGGATTGGCGCGCCGTGCCGGGATCGGCGCAGCCGATTGAGCCCTGTTTCGGCCAATGCAGCATTGAATCGATGTTGTTTTAGAGATGCTCAGGTGACGCCAACCCTTTACGGGTCCTTGGCCCGGAGCCCCCGAAACGGGCGCCGATGGGAATTCGATTCCGCCCGGCGGCAGTCTCAATCGCCGGTCTGCATCGCGGCCAGGGAAGCCCCGGAATTTCCGGCCGCCTGGACCGATGGGTTGACGGGGGACATGGCGAAAGCGCGAACCTCGTAGAAACCAGCCGCCGCGATTTGCCTTTGCCGGGCAAGCTTCTCACCCGGTCCTATGGGGCCGACGATGACATGGTAACTCTTCTTGTCGCCCGCCCGTGTGGCCAAGAGCGATGGCTCAAGATCGGGTATCAGTTTGGCCAGTTCCCGCGCGTTGTTGGGCTGGTCGAAGCTGCCTAGAACGTAAAACAACCGGCCGTCGGCGGGCGCATCACCGGCGGTAACGGTACTGGTCTTCACTTCCTGGCCGGTCTTTTCCCAATCCTCGACGAAAGCAACGTCGGTGCCCGAGGTGCGTTCCCGGCAAATGGGATCAAGTGTCAGGGTACGAAGAAGAGCGCAATCCTTGCCGGAAATTGCTGAAAGCCCATGATCGGAGAGTGATTTCTGGGTCGCCAGATAGCTTACGCCGTCAAGAACCATGGACGCGACCTGGAGAGGAAGCGGCAAGACGCAAGCGCCAACCAATAGGGGAACCACAAGCACCAAACCCAGTCGTCCGCCTCGGTAGGTCTTGGTCCACCGCGTGCGCAGGTTTTTCACGTTAACTGAGATCATTTTGGCATCCCTCAAGGGAGAGCGTTTTATTGGTGTACATTAACATCGACACCATACTTTACCGCTATTCTAAGTACCACAATACTTGTTAACAATTGCTTAACTCGTTGATTTCCAATACATTTTCTAAAAAAATACTAAATTTTTTCGAAAATCCGTCACTTGTAAGAT
>JAJRSS010000151.1 GCA_024278615.1 Alphaproteobacteria bacterium | reverse complement strand
GCGCGGGCCGCCTTGAGCACGGCGGCGATTTCCACCGGGTGATGGCCGTAGTCATCGATGATGGTAATCCCGTCCACCTCGCCGGTTTTGGTGAAGCGCCGTTTTACCCCCTTGAAGTCAGCCAGGGCCCGGCGCACCACGTCATCGCCGATTTGCATTTCCGTCGCCACGGCGATCGCCGCCAGGGCGTTGCGAACGTTGTGTTCGCCCAGCATGGGAAGCACCAGCCCCTCCAGGGTGCGGGCGCCGGTTTCATCGTGTCCGCCGATGATGACGTCGAAGGTGACCCTGTCGGAAGCGGAGATCAGGTTGTCGCCGCGAACGTCGGCCTGGGGGCTGAAGCCATAGGTGATGATCTTGCGGTCGGAGACCCGGGGGATCATGGCCTGCACTTCCGGATGATCCACGCACAGGGCGGCGAAACCGTAGAAGGGTATGTTTTCGACGAATGCATCGAAGGCGTTGCGCAGGGAATCGAAGGTGCCGTAATGATCCAGGTGTTCCGGGTCCATGTTGGTGACCACGGCAATGGTCGCCGGCAGCTTGAGGAAGGTGCCGTCGGATTCGTCCGCTTCCGCCACCAGCCATTCGCCGCCGCCCAGGCGGGCGTTGGTGCCCCAGGCGTTGATGATGCCGCCGTTGATGACCGTGGGATCAAGGCCAGCGCCGTCCAGCAGGGCGGCGACCAGGGAAGTGGTGGTGGTCTTGCCGTGGGTGCCGCCAACGGCGATGGACCATTTCAGGCGCATGAGCTCGGCCAGCATTTCGGCCCGCCGGACCACGGGAAGATGATGTTCCCGGGCCGCCATGACTTCGGGGTTTTCCGGCTTGACCGCCGAGGACGTGATCACGACACGGGCGTCGCCAAGATTGTCGCCATGATGGCCGATGACCACGTTGACGCCCATGTTGCGCAGGCGCAGCACATTGGCGTTGACGGAGATATCGCTGCCCTGCACCGAATAGCCCAGGTTGTGCAGAACTTCGGCGATCCCACTCATGCCGATGCCGCCGATGCCGACGAAATGAAGGGTGCCGGTGTTGAGGGGAAGGGTTCTCATGCCGCCCTCCTCGCCTCGGCGGCGCCGTTGCCGCCGATCATGTCCATCACCATGTCGGCCAGCCGCGAAGCCGCGTCGGCGCGGCCCATGGCGTGGGCGGCGGCGGCCGCCTTGTCCAGGATCACCGGCGTGGCGAACAGGGACTGGAGCCGGGAGGCCAGCTTGTCGGCGTTGAAGCCTTGGTCGGGGATCAGCCAGCCGCCGCCGGCCTCGGCCACTGCATGGGCATTGGCCGACTGGTGATCGTCGACCGCGTGGGGATAGGGAACCAGCACCGAGGGAACGCCCACCGCCGTCGCCTCGGCGACCGTGGAGGCGCCCGAGCGGGCGATCAGCAGGTGGGCCCGGCCCAGCCGTTCGGGAACGTCACTGAAGAAACGGTCCAAATCGGCGGCGATGCCCAGATCGCCATAGGCCCGCCGGGTGCGGTCCAGGTCTTCCGCCCGGCATTGCTGGGTAACGCGAAGGCGGGCGCGAAGGCCATCGGGCAGCAGGCCAAGGGACGCCGGCACCACATCGCTGAGGATCCGCGCCCCCTGGCTGCCGCCGAGCACCAGGAGGTCGATGGGCGCTTCTTCGGTCAACGGACGATAGGGCCGGTCCCTTAGGGCGGTGACCGCCGGGCGGACGGGCATTCCGGTAAACACGCATTTTTCCAGCGCCTGGCGGGGCACGCCGCCGATACGCTGGAAGGAGGTGGCGATACGAACCACCCGGGACGCCAGCAGGCGGTTGGCCCGGCCCAGGATGGCGTTCTGTTCATGGATGGCGGCGCGGTAGCCGCCGAAGCCGGCGGCCAGCATGGCCGGAATGGAGGCATAGCCGCCGAAGCCGATCACCGCCTTGGGGGCCAGCCGTTTCAACAGGCCCCGGGCCTGCCAGGTTCCCATGGCCAGTTCGGGCGCGCTCTTGAGCCGGCCGGCCAGGCTTTTCCCCATCATGCCGCCGGCCAGGACCCGGTGAATTTCGATTTCGCCGTTGCCGAATTCGTCGCCCCGGCGGTCGGTGATCAGGGCCAAGCGGCAACCCCGGCCGATCAGTTCCGCCGCCAAGGCCTGGGCCGGGAACACATGGCCGCCGGTACCGCCGGCGGCGAGAACCACTCTGTCCCGGTTCGGGGGGGTCATGCGAGCACCCCCTTGCCCGGCCTTTCCCGGGTCAGCGCCAGCATCACGCCCATGCCGTAGGCCAGCGCGAGCATGGAGGAACCCCCGTAGGAAATGAACGGCAGGGTCATCCCCTTGGGCGGCATCAGGTGCAGGGTGGACGCCATGTTGATGATCGCCTGAAGGCCGAACTGCACGACCAGCCCCGATACGGTCAGCATGACGAACAGGTTGTCTTCGCCGAAGGCCCGGACTAGGCCGCGCACGACGACGAAGGCGAACAGCAGCACCACCGCCAAACACACCAACAGGCCGAATTCCTCCCCGGCGACGGCGAAGATGAAATCCGCATGGGCGTCGGGCAGCACCTCCTTGACCCGGCCTTCGCCGACGCCGCGGCCGAACAGGCCGCCGTTGCGAAACGCTTCCAGCCCCCGCGCCACCTGGTAATTGTCTCCGCCGGCGGGATCGAGGAAGCGGTCGATACGCACCTGCACATGGGGAAAGATGAAATAGGCGCCGACGCCGGATGCCAGGATGATCACCAGGACAAGCCCGACAAGCACAAGCGGCAGGCCGGCGAGGAAGAACTGCACCCCCCACACCGAGGCCACCACCAGGGTCATGCCCACATCGGGTTGCAGCAACAACAGCGCGGCGACCACAAGCAGCATCCCGGTGGCGATGGCGAACCCCGGCTTGCCCATTTCCGTATGCCGTCCGGCGAAGAAACCGGCGGCGATCACCGCCAGGCTGGGCTTGACGAATTCGGAAGCCTGCAGGGAAAATCCGCCAACCTGCAACCAGCGGGTGGCGCCCTTGATTTCCTCGCCGGCCACCAACGTCGCCACCATCAGGGCGACGGCGGCGATGAAGCAGACGACGGCGGACCGCCACACGCCGCGAATGGAAAGCAGCGAGGTGCCCAGCATCAACGCCAGCGCGATAGGCAAAAGGGTCAACTGGCGGCGGGCGAAGTAGTAGGGATCCAGGCCGATGCGCTCGGCCACCGGCGGCGAGGCAGCGAGGATCAGCACGGCGCCGATAAGCGCGATGGAAATCAGCGCCGCCAGGGTCCAGCGGTCGATGGTCCACCACCACCGGCTCAGCAAACTGGTATCGGTGCGGGCGAAGGTGCTCATGCCGCATCCTCGTCGCGCCGGCCCGGCAGGGCCTCCACCAACCGGCGGAAAGCCTCGCCGCGGACTTCAAAATTGTCGAACTGGTCGAAGGAGGCGCAGGCGGGGGAGAGCAGCACCACGGCGCCGTCCACGGCGTCATCCGCGACCTGGGTCCGGGCTTTTTCCAAAGCCGTCGCCAAATCGCCGCAAAGGGTTGCATCGACACGGCCATCCAACGCCTTGGCCATGGCTTCCGCCGCCTCGCCGATCAGGAAGGCGCGCCGGACGCGGCCCAGGCAGGGCTGCAGGGCTTCCAGGCCGCCTTGCTTGGCCCGCCCGCCGGCAATCCAGTAAATATTGTCGTAGCAGGCCAGGGCCCGGGCGGCGGCCTCGGGGTTGGTCGCCTTGCTGTCGTTGACGAAAGCGACGCCTTCGATCACCTCCACCAGCTCCTGGCGGTGAACCAGGCCGGGGAAGCTCTGGATGCAGGCCATGGCGGCATGGGGCGCAACCTTGGCCGCCTTGGCGGCCGCGAAGGCCGCCGCCGCATTCTGCCAATTGTGCACGCCGGGCAGGGCCGCGAGGTTTTTCAGGTCGAGCACCGGTATGGCGGTATTTTCCATATCGTCGATGAGCATTCCGCCTTCGGCGTAGACCCCGCCGGATACCGGGCCCAGGCCGGAGATGGGGATTACCACCTGATCGCCCGCCGATTTCAGTTCTTCACAGATCTTGCGGCTGGGTTCGTCATCGACGCCGACCACCGCCGCGCGCGGCTTGGTCTGGCGGTTGAAAATCGTCTTCTTGGATTTGATGTAACCGTCGAACCCGCCATGGCGGTCCAGGTGGTCGGGGCTGATGTTGAGCAAAATCGCCACGTCGAAGGTGATGGAGAACGTCAGGTCCAGTTGGTAGGATGACATTTCCAGCACATAGACGCCTTCCGCCCCCAGGGGTTCCAGTTCAATGGCCGGCGTACCGAGGTTGCCGCCGATCTCCGCTTCACGCCCCGAAACCTGCATGATGTGGCCCAACAGCGCCGTCGTGGTGGATTTGCCGTTGGTGCCGGTGATGCCCACATAGGCGGCGTCCCGCATGGACCGGCCCAGCAGTTCCACGTCGCCGATGATTTCGCAATTATGGGCGCGGGCCATTTCCACGATGGGGTGGGGTTTGGGATAGTGCAGCGGAATACCGGGACTGAGCACCAGGGTGGTCAGTTCCTTCCAGTCGCAATCGTAGAGATCCACCAGGGGGATGCCCTCGGCGCCGGCGCGGGCGTCGCCGTTGTCGTCCCAGGCCCAGACTTCCGCCTTCGCCTGCATCAGGCCCCTGGCCGCCGCCAGTCCTGAATTGCCCAGACCGAATACGGCGACGGGTAAACCGGCAAAGGGAAAAACTTCGATCATCGCCCTTCCCTCACCTCAGCTTCAGGGTCGAAAGGCCGGCCAGGGCCAGGATGGTGGCGATGATCCAGAAACGGATGACGATGGTCGGTTCGGCCCAGCCCTTCTTTTCGAAATGGTGATGAAGGGGCGCCATACGGAAAACGCGCCGGCCGGTGAGCTTGAAGGAGACCACCTGAACGATCACCGAAACGGTTTCCAGGACGAACAGCCCGCCGACGATGGCCAGCACCAATTCGTGCTTGGTGATGACGCTGACCGTGCCCAGGGCGCCGCCCAGGGATAGGGAGCCGGTGTCGCCCATGAATACCTTGGCCGGTGGCGCGTTGAACCACAGGAAGCCCAGTCCGCCGCCCACCAGCGCGCCGCAGAAGACGGCCAGTTCACCGCTTCCGGGAACGTTGTGCAGTTGCAGGTAGTCGGAAAATACCGCGTTGCCGACCAGATAGGCGATCAAGGCAAAGACGCCGGCGGCGATCATCACCGGCACGATGGCCAGCCCATCCAGGCCGTCGGTCAGGTTGACGGCGTTGGATGACCCGACCATGACCACCACCGCCAGGATCACCATGCCCCAGCCGATATCCACCAGCAGGTTCTTGAAGAACGGCACCGCCAACGTGGTCGCCAGGGACGGCGGCAGCATTTCGGCGATCCACAGGGCGGCGGCGAAGGCGACCAGGGCCTGCAGGAACAGCTTCAACCGCCCGGACAGTCCCTTGCTGCTGCGGTTGCGGACCTTCAGGTAGTCATCGAAAAATCCGATCACTCCATAGGAGATGGTGACTCCCAGCGCCGCCCAAACATAACCATTGGTGATGTCCGCCCACAGCAGGGTGGCGGCGGTGATGGAGAGAAGGATCATGACCCCGCCCATGGTCGGGGTGCCCTTCTTGGTCAGAAGGTGGCTTTCCGGCCCATCGTCGCGGATCGGCTGTCCTTCGCTTTGCCGGCTGCGCAGGTGGCGGATCACGTAGGGTCCCATGAGAAAGCTAAGCACCAGGGCGGTGATTATCGAACCGCCGGTGCGGAAGGTCAGGTAGCGGAATACGTTCAACGCCGAGAACTGGTCGGCCAGGGGATAGAGGTAATTGAACAGCATCTTCCCTGTACTCCCTAGGCGCCGTTGACGGCTTGTTGCGGCGGTGCGACATCTTCGTCAAGCGCCCGCAGCGCCTTGACGATGACGCCCATCCGGCTGCCCAGGGAACCCTTGACCGTAACCACGTCGCCGGGCCTGACGGCGGCCAGGACCATCGGCGTCAATTCCCCGGAGGTGGCCGCATGGCCGCCCCGCATTTTCTTGGGCAGCGCGTCCCATAAGGCGTTCATGCGCCTGCCCGCCGTAAACACCAGGTCGGCGCCATGATGTTCCAGGGGCTTTGCCAGCGCCGCGTGAACGGCCAGTGAATCGGGTCCCAGTTCCAGCATATCGCCAACCACGGCGATGCGCCGCCCATTGACGCCGGGACGCGCCTGGCCCAGCACTTCAAATGCCGCTTCCATGGAAACCGGGCTGGCGTTGTAGCTGTCGTCAATGAGCTCGAAGCGGCCACCGGACATGCGGATCATGTAGGACTTGCCGCGGCCCTTGTGCGCCTTCAAGCATCGCAGCGTATCGGCGGCGGCCTGCACGTCGGCGCCGGCGGCGGCGACGGAAGCAAGAACGGCGAGACTGTTCATCACCCAGTGACGGCCCGGAATGGTGATGTGATAGACGAGGGATTGTCCGGCGATATCGGCCATGACACAGGCGCCGCCCGATTCCCTTGAATATTGAACCAGCCGGACGGCGGCGGCCTTGTGGGCGCCAAAATCGAAAATGGTGCTGGCGCCGCAGGCCCTGGCGGCGGCGGCCAGGCGGTCGAAGTAGGGATTGTCCCGGTTCAGCACGGCGACGCCGCCCTGCTTCATGCCGGTGAAAATTTCCGCCTTGGCGTCGGCGATGGCTTCCATGGAATCAAAAAATTTTCCGTGCACTGCCTCGACGGTAGTGATCACCGCGACATGGGGCCGGGCCAATCTTGAAAGGGGTTCGATCTCGCCGGGGTGGTTCATGCCGATTTCAAAAATGCCGAACGCGGCGTCCGGGGACATGCGGGCGAGACTGAGGGGCAGGCCCCACTGGTTGTTGAGGCTGCCTTCGTTGGCCGATGTAACCCCCAGCCGGGACAGCACCAGTTTCAGGGCTTCCTTGATGCCGGTTTTTCCGACACTGCCGGTAACCGCGATGATCCGCGCCTGGGACCGGGCGCGGGCGGCCAGGGCAAGGTCGTTGAGCGCCTTGAAGGTGTCAGCCACCACCAACTGCGGCAGGCCGGCGCCTTCGATGGGATGGTCGACCAGGGCCGCCGCCGCCGGCCCGGCCTTGGCGACGAACCGGTGCCCGTCGAATTTGGGGCCCTTGAGGGCGATGAACAGATCGCCTTTGGCCACCGTCCGGGAATCGATGGAAACACCGGAAGCCCGCCACTGCCCGGTGTTGATGCCGTTCGTGGCTTGCGCCGCGTCGTCGGCTGTCCACAGAATATCTTTTGCGGGCACGGTCACGGCGCGCCGCCCATCATCGCGGCGGCGACGGTTTCTCCGTCGTCGAAGGGCCTTACCCGGTCGCCGATGATTTGCCCTTGTTCGTGACCCTTTCCCGCCACCACCAGCAGGTCGCCGGCTTCCAGGCCGGCGGCCGCGGCATGGATGGCGTCGGCCCGGTCGCCGATTTCCCGGGCGCCGGGACAGGCGGCCAAGATCTGGCGGCGGATGGCGGCGGCGTCTTCGCCACGGGGGTTGTCGTCGGTGACGATGACCACATCGGCATTTTCAGCCGCGATGCGTCCCATTTCCGGCCGCTTGCCCTGGTCCCGGTCGCCGCCGCAGCCAAACACCACATGCAGCCGGCCGGCGGCATGGGGGCGCAGGGCGGTCAGCACGCTGGCCAGGGCGTCGGGAGTATGGGCGTAATCCACATAGGCGGCGGCGCCGTCATCCCGCCGGGCGATGAATTGCACCCGGCCGGGCGCGCCTTCGAGGGTTTCCAGGGCGGCGACGGCGGTTTCTTCATCGACGCCCGAAACCAGGGCCAGGCCCAGGGCCGAGAGGGCATTGCCGACCTGAAATCCGCCCACCAGGGGCAGCACCAGTCGATGGGCTTTGCCAAATACAGTGACATCCAGGCGCTGCCCGTGAGCCAGGGTTTCGATGCGGTCCACCCGGATGTCCCGGCCGCGGGCGCCGTGGGTGAGAATACGTTTGCCGGCGGCGGCGATTTCCACTTGCCCGGCGTGATCGGCGTCGGCGTTGATGACCGCCGTGCCGTCACCCGAAAGAAGGTCGGAGAACAACCGCAGCTTGGCGGCCAGGTACTCTTCCATGCTGGCATGATAATCCAGGTGGTCACGGCTGAGATTGGTATAGGCGGCGGCGGTGATGCGAACACCGTCCAGGCGGAACTGGGCCAGGCCGTGGCTGGATGCCTCCAGGGCCAAGCAGGTTATCCCGTCCCCGGCCATTTCACCGAGAACGGCGTGCAGGCTCACCGGGTCCGGCGAGGTAAGGCCGCCGGCTATTTTCATTGTGCTTTTCCTTCCCGGCGCCACCACGCCGAGGGTGCCCAGGCTTGCCGCCCTGAAGCCCTTGGCCGTCCATATCTGACGCAGGAAATGGGCGACCGATGTTTTGCCGTTGGTGCCGGTGATGGCGGCCACGGTGCCGGGCTGGCGCCCGTAAAAGCGCGCCGCCATCAGGGCGAAACGGCGGCGGGAGTTTTCATCGGCGACAAGTATGGTTTTTCGGTCGGATTCCGCCAGCCGGGTACCGGGCGGCGCCAGCACGGCGGCGGCGCCCCGGGTTACCGCCTGGTGGATAAAGTCACGCCCATCGGCCTGGGTTCCAGGCAGGGCGGCGAACAGGAATCCCGGTTCCACCCGCCGCGAATCGCAGGTCAGGCCGGTGATGTTGGTATTTCCCATGGCCGTATGATTGGTCACTGCCGCATGGTCCCCGTTGATCAATTCAGCGAGCCGCAAGGCCCTGCCCCCGGACATCCGCCAATGCCGCCTTGATGGCGACGACAAGGGGCTGATCGGGTATCGGCGTCACATCCTGGGTTGGCCGGGCCGGCGCCATGCCCAGGAGCGGTCCCATCTGCCGCACCATGCGGCCGACCACCGGCGCCGCCACCCATCCCCCGGTGGCGTAGTTGTTGGTTTTCGCCGTACCCTTCGGCTCGTCGAGAACGGCAAGCAATACGTAGCGGGGGGCATCCATGGGGAAGGCGCCGACAAAAGATGAAATCAGGGAACGGGACCGGTACCGTCCGCCAACCAGCTTTTCCGCCGTGCCCGTTTTGCCGCCGACCCGATAGCCGGGCACGTCGGCGTTCTTTCCCGTTCCCCGGCTGACCACCATGCGCATCAGTCCGCGCATCTGCCGGGACGTTTCGGCCGACAGCACGCGCGTTCCGGCGGTGGCGTCATCCGCGGGGCGGTGCTTGAGCAATGTCACCGGACGGGCGATCCCGCCGTTGACCACCGTGGAAACGCCGGCCGCCAATTGCAGCGGGCTGACGGCGATGCCATGACCGAAAGCCACGGTCATGGTGTTGACATCGCGCCAGCGCCGGGGGATCAGGGGTTGGCCCACTTCGGGCAGTTCCAGGGACAGCGGCGAAAGCAGGTTGAATTTTCCCAGGTATTCCCGCTGTACCTTGGCGCCCATGTCCATGGCCATCTTGGCGGCGCCGATATTGGATGAATAGACCAGAATTTCCGGCACCGAAAGCCAGCGCCCCTTGCCGTGATAGTCATTGATGGTGAATCGCGCCACCCGGATGGGGTTGGTGGCGTCATAGCCTCCGGCAAGGTCCACCGTGCCCGAATCGAGCGCCGCCGCCATGGTGAACAGCTTGAAGGTGGATCCCATCTCGTAGACGCCCTTGCTGGCCCGGTTGAAGCCTGCCCCGCCGACGGCGGTCGCGGGGCTGTTGGGGTCGAAATCGGGCAACGAAACCAGGGCGGTGATTTCGCCGGTGGTGACGTCGAGAATGGCGCCGGCGGCGCCAAGGGCCGAATATTCCTTGACCGCCCAGGAAAGTTCCCGGCGCAGCATGGCCTGCACGCGAAGGTCTATGGACAACTGAACAGGCTTGCCGTTGACGCGGAGCGCCTGGTCGAACTGCTTTTCGACCCCGGCGATGCCGCGCCCATCGACATCGGTCATGCCGATAACGTGGGCCGCCTCCCGCCCCTGGGGATAAACCCTGCGCTCGCCCCGCTGGAAAGCCAGGCCGGGAATGCCCAGGCGGTTGACCTGAAAGGTCTGTTCCGGCGTCAGGTTACGGGCCAGCCAGACAAAGCGCCCAGGCGAAGTGAGCTTGGCGACGATCCATTTCCGGTCCAGGCGGGACAGAACACTGGTCAGCTTCGCCGCCGCTTCTTCGGCGTCAAGGACGGCGGCCGGATCGGCATACAGGGACATGGTGGGCAGGCTGGTGGCCAGCACAATGCCATTTCGATCAACGATGTCCGCCCGGCCCGAAGTCGCCGGCTTGGCCGACGAGGAAGCGGCCAGCAACGGCTCGGCTCCCGGCCCGATCAGCGCCAGGTCAATCAGGCGCAAGCCGATCACCAGGAAGGCCAGGGAAAAGATCGTGCCGACCACCAAAAGCCGGTTGCGTCCCGTTTCCACCGCCTGCTTGCGGGCGCCGTCCAGGCGAATGCGCCGGCCGGCGGCCTGGTGGCCCACCAACAGGTTTTCGCGGCCGGGATCCAGGGATTCGTTCCTGTTGTTCATTGACTAACCTTTCCCGGCGCCGGCCGGTCGGCCCAAGGAGTGGCCGCGGACGGGCCACCAGCGGCGGGAATGCGCAGTGACGGGCCTTGGCCGGTACCGCCAGCTTGCCGGTCCCGCATGGGAAGCGAGGCCAGAGTCCCCATCTGTTCCGGCAACACCGGTCCCAGCCCCAGATACCGCCGGGCCAGGGCGCCCAGCCGTTCGGGGTCGTTGAGGTGACTCCATTCCGCCTTCAAAACATGGATAGCCTGACGGTCGATGGCGATTTCCTGGTTCAAACGGACCAGTTCATCTTCCAAATCCAGGACCCGGTATTTGACCGAAACCAGAACCGCGATGAGGCCGGCGGCGAGAAGAGACGAAATGCCCAGGAAAAAATAACGCCGGTATGACCGTTTCATGGCTTTCCCCCCTTCACGCCGCCTGCCCGCCGCCGCGGGAAACGGGGGCATCGGTGCGTTCCGCCGTGCGAAGCCGGGCCGAGCGGGCACGGGGATTGGCGGCGATTTCTTCCACCGAAGGCTTCCGCGCCCCCCGGCCGATGAG
>JAJRSS010000150.1 GCA_024278615.1 Alphaproteobacteria bacterium | reverse complement strand
GCGGGCCAGGCCCTTCAGTGCGTGGGGCTTTTCCTGGCCGGCGGCTACGGCGCGCCGCGGAAAGTGGCCGGCGCCGCCCAGGGCCTGGATGCCTGGGGGGCCTATGTGGGCATGGGGATGAACGGAATTGGCGCCTTGATCGCGGTCGTCGGCGGAGTAATGTTCATCTGGACAGTGCTGGCGGCGCTATTTAAGAAGGCGCAGTTTTAGACTTCTTCCAAACTGCATCCCATCGGGAGCAATTGTTCGTGGCCGAAGAAATTACAGAAACCGCCGGCGAAGGGGCGGACAACGGCGGTCCATCCCCGCGCCTGAGTATTCGTGACTACGGCCTGTTGCTCAAACCCCGGGTCATGTCACTGGTCGTGTTCACCGCTTTTGTTGGTTTCATCCTGCCGCCCCTCGAGGTGGACCTGCTGACCGCCTTCGTGGCGGTGGCGTCCATCGCTATCGGCGCCGGGGCTTCCGGGGCGATCAACATGTGGTACGACCGGGATATCGACGAGGTCATGCAGCGCACGCGGCGGCGGCCCATCCCCGCCGGACGCATGGAGCCCCGCGCGGCATTGATTTTCGGCATCGTCCTGTCGGTGTTGTCGGTCGCCACCATGGCCCTGATGGTCAATGTTGCCGCCGCCAGCTTGCTGGCTTTCACCATCTTCTACTACGTCTTTGTCTATACCATCTGGCTCAAGCGGCGCACGCCGCAGAACATTGTCATTGGCGGCGCCGCCGGAGCCTTTCCCCCCATGATCGGCTACATCGCCGCCACCGGCGAATACGGCGCCGAAGCGGGAATGCTGTTCGCCATCATTTTCCTGTGGACTCCGCCCCATACCTGGGCCCTGGCCCTGTTCAGCAACACTGACTATGCCCGCGCCGGGGTGCCCATGCTGCCGGTAGTGGCCGGCGAACGGAAGACCAAGATCCAGATGGTTTTCTATACGGCGCTGCTGCTGCCCTCCACCCTGGCGCCGGTTTACCTGGGCATTTCGGGGTGGGTTTATGGCGGTGCCGCCGTGGTCCTGGGGGCGGTGTTCATCTATCACATGGCGCGGGTGTGGTTCGACCGCGGTGGCCAGGAAGGAACGGCGGCCAAGCCGATGTTCTACTACTCCATCCTCTACCTGTTCCTGATCTTCGTTTTCCTGCTGGTGGACCGGATCCTGCCGGCGGTGATCTGAAACCATGGCCGCCACCCCTTACGAGCAACTGGAAGATCGCTTCGAACGCTTGTTTCAATTGGGTCAGGTGGAAGCCATCCTTCACTGGGATACCGCCGCCATCATGCCGTCGGGCGCGGCGGAAGCCCGGGGTCGGCAGTTGGCGGCGCTCAGGGCGGTACGCCACGGCATGCTTACGGCGGCGGAAGTGGGCGACCTGCTGGCGGCGGCGGAAAGCATCGGTGAAGGCGGTGAAGCGGACCGTTGGCGGGCCGCCAACCTGCGCGAGATGCGGCGGGCCTGGGTTCACGCCACCGCCCTTGGCGAAGACCTTGTCCTGGCCTTTTCCAAGGCCACCTCGGCTTGCGAGACCGTGTGGCGCCAGGCCCGGCGGTCGGGGGATTTCGCCGCCGTCCTGCCCTACCTGGAGGAAGTCCTGTCCCTGGTGCGCCAGGTGGCGGCGGCCAAGGCGGAAAGGCTGAGCCTGGGTCTCTATGACGCCCTTCTGGATGAATGGGAACCCGAGGGCCGTTCCGCCCAAATCGACCCCCTGTTCCAGGACCTGGAGGCCTTTCTGCCCGGTTTTCTTGCCCAGGTGATGGAGCATCAGGCCCGCCAACCGGCGGCCATCACGCCCCAAGGGCCCTTCCCGGTGGAAAATCAACGGGCGCTGGGCGTGCGACTGATGAAGATGCTCGGCTTCGATTTCGATCATGGCCGCCTGGATGTCAGCCATCATCCTTTCTGTGGCGGCACGGCGGATGATGTGCGCATCACCACCCGTTATGACGAGAACGACTTCACCTCCGCCCTTATGGGCGTGCTGCACGAAACCGGTCATGCCTTGTATGAACTGGGCCTGCCGCGGAAATGGCGCGGCCGCCCGGTGGGCGATGCCCGGGGCATGGCGATCCACGAAAGCCAGTCCCTGTTGATCGAGATGCAGGTCTGCCGTTCAGCCGAATTCCTGGCCTTCGCCGCGCCGATGATGAAAGAAGCGTTCAGTGGTTCACCTGGTAACCAGAATGGGGTGTGGGCCACCGGCAACCTTTATCGCCTTTATACCCGGGTCGAACCCAGTTTCATCCGGGTGGAAGCGGATGAGGTCACCTATCCGGTCCATGTCATCCTGCGCTACCATTTGGAAAAGGCGATGATCGAGGGGCGCCTGGAAGCCCGCGACCTGCCCGCCGCCTGGAACGAAGGCATGGACCGCATGCTGGGCCTGACCCCGGCCAGCGACCGGGAAGGGTGCCTTCAGGATATTCACTGGTATGACGGCGCCTGGGGATATTTCCCCACCTATACCCTGGGCGCCATGACCGCGGCGCAATTGTTTGACGGGGCGAAAAAAGCGGACCCGGCCATAACCGGGGGCATCGCCAAGGGGGATTTCGCTCCCCTGCTGTCGTGGCTGAGGGAAAACGTCCACGCCAAGGCCTCGTCTCTTTCCGGTGCGGAAATCATCCATCAGGCGACAGGCCGGCCGCTGGACCCGTTGACCTTCAAGGCGCATCTGAAAAGCCGTTACCTGGAAGATGGTGGTGATTGACCTTGACCGGATTGGGGTCGGGTTGGGGGCATGGGGACGGTTGCCGCCCTGTTTGGCCGGGTATAGGTTAAGTCCGGATTTAATGGGTGAATTGTCTTGAATTATGTCAGCACCCGGGGCCAGGCCCCGGCGCTTTCCTTCGACGAGGTTCTGCTGACCGGACTGGCCCGGGACGGGGGCTTGTACGTGCCCGAAGCATGGCCGGTATTCAGCCCGGCCGATATCCGGGAAATGGCGGGTTTGGCTTACACGGACGTGGCGGTCAAAGTACTGATGCCGTTCATGGAAGAGACCATGGAAGAGGCGGTGCTGGCCGATTTGATCGACAAGACCTATGCCCATTTCGATGATCCCGAGATTGCGCCAATGACGCCGCTGGGCGACAACCGGTGGATGCTGGAACTGTTTCACGGCCCGACCCTGGCGTTCAAGGATTACGCCATGCAGTTCCTCGGGCGCATGTTCGACCAGGTTCTGG
>JAJRSS010000149.1 GCA_024278615.1 Alphaproteobacteria bacterium | reverse complement strand
GCCGGTCAGTTCGAAGAAACGGGGCCAGCCGATACGGTCGATCCATTCGGACATGCGCTCCCACGCCCGCCCGTCCTTCTTGTAGGCGGCGAGGATTTTCTTGACCACCGCCGCGACTTCTGGCCAGCGGGGCGCGTTGTTGGGCAGGCCGGCGATCACCAGCTTGTGGAAGGTGGGCTTGGTGCGGGTGCTGGAATGCTTGCCGCCAACCCAGATGGCCAATTTGGAATGCTCCGGGTCATTGATCTGCATGGGTGGGCAGGGGGGATAGCAGGCACCGCAGCAAATACACTTTTTCTCGTCGACTTCCAGGGTCGGCTTGCCGGCGACCATGGCCGGGCGGATGGCAGCCACCGGGCAGCGGGCGACTACGGCGGGGCGTTCGCACATGTTGGCCACCAGGTCGTGGTTGATGACCGGCGGTTTGGTGTGCTGGATATTGATGGCGATATCGCCCTGGCCACCACAGTTGATCTGGCAGCATGACGTGGTGATCTTGACCCGGTTGGGCATTTCCTCTTTCAAAAAGTCCTGGTAGATCTCGTCCATCAGGGCCTTGACCACACCGGATGCATCGGTGCCCGGAATGTCGCAATGCAGCCATCCCTGGGTATGGGAAATCATGGAAATGGAATTACCGGTGCCGCCCACCGGATAACCCTCGCCGAACAATTTTTCGATCAGGGGGTCCACCTTGTCCGGTTTATCGACCATGAATTCGATGTTGGAACGGGTGGTGAACCGCACATGGCCGTCGGCGAATTCGTCGGCGATGTCGCACAGCTTGCGGATGGTGAAGACGTCCATCTGGCGCTGGGTGCCGGCCTTGACGGTCCAGATTTCGTCACCGTTTTTAGCCACGTGACGCAGGACGCCCGGACGCGGACGTTCATGCCATGCCCACTGGCCGAAATTTTTTCGCATCACCGGATGCATCAGGGGCAGGGGGTCGGGTACGCCCGATTCGATGGGCATCCTGGGCTTTGCTTTGACTTCACTCATTTTTGGCCTCTCCGGGTGATCGAATTCTCTAATACTCTCAAGAATGGGCCAGCGGCGTCCCGGTCAAGGGGTGTTTGTTCAAAGGTCGCCGCCGGCAATTCCATGGATACGAGCCCGCCGCTTATTCCGCCGCAACCTCCGCTTGGCCGGCGGCCTTGCGCCGCTCCCACTTGGCCGCTTCCTCGTCCCAGTCGTCGGAACGGAAGTAGGAACTGGTGCGCGGATGACTGACCATGTTGGGGTCCACTTCCAGGCCGACGCCCTCGAGGAAGTTGACCAAGCCTATGCGTTCCACCATTTCGCCCACGCGTTCGTGTTCAAGGGCGTTCTCGGCGAAGAAATCGACGCACTCGACGCCCAGTTCCACCAGCTTTTCGTAATCTTCATCGGTTTCCAGCTTCATGAAGGGAACGATTACCGTACCCATCATGTCGCCGATCTTGAGTGTCCGCTTGCCGCCCAAGAGGATGGTTACCCCCTTGTCGTCGCCCGGCGAGAGCGCCTTGGTAAGGACATTGATGCAGTGCATGCAGCGCACGCAGCTTTTGTTGTCCACGTCCAGGGTGTCGTCGTCGTTGAGGCTGAGCGCCCGGGTCGGGCACATGCTGATCACCTGGTCGATGATTTCCTTGCGGCCCCGTTCGGCGACCGCTTGCTTGAATTTTTCCTGGTCCACCTTGATGTCGTCGCGCCAGGTACCGATGACGGCGAAATCGGACCGATGGGAGGCATTGACGCAGTCGTTGGCGCAGCCCGAGAACTTGAACTTGAACTTGTAGGGCAGGGAGGGCCGGTGCATGTCGTCAAGGGTGGCGTCGATCATCATCCGGTGGGCTTTTTGTTCATTGTAGCAGGACTGTTCGCACCGGGCCGCGCCGACACAGCTCATGGAGGTGCGCACCGCAGCGCCGGCGCCGCCCATGTCGAAGCCGATGTCGTTCAGGGCATCAAAGGCTTTTTGCACGTTTTCGGTGGTCGCGCCCTGGAACATGATGTCGCCGGATTGGCCATGAAAAGCGATCAGTCCGGAGCCATGCTCTTCCCAGATGTCGCACAATTGACGCAGGGTCTTCGTATCGTAATGCAAACCGGCCGGCGGCTGAATACGCAGGGTGTGGAATTCGGATGATTCCGGATATTTGTCGGCGACAATGGAGAATCGGGGGATGACACCACCGCCATATCCGCGCACACCAACGGTGCCGCCCTTCCAGTATCCGGTGCGGGTCTCGTAGGAATGCTCCAACTGACCCAGCAGGTCCTTCATCATGCCGGTGTAATGCTTGCCGTCGGATTCGGCCAATCTCTTGAGGCCGGTGACAAAACTGGGCCAGGGGCCGCCTTCTAGCTTGTCCAGCATGGGGGTCTGGGGAAGTTTTTTCGCCATGGTTCCACCTTCGCAAAAAAGCATTTACGCCACCGGTTGAAAAAACCGAACTGGTGGCCTTGAAAAAAATGGTGAAATGGCATTGATCAGCGTTTCCCGCGCATCGCGATGCTTTTCACCCGCGATTGACAGGCGTCAAGCCCTTTACGACCCGTCACCAGTCGTCCCGGCGACCCCTTGCAGCGACCTGGGCCGAAAAGTCCCGCAGCATCAGGCGCGAAATAGCGGGCCTAAATGCCAATCAAAATCATTCACCTTTTATACTTTACCTCCTCGACGCCGTGTTCCTGAAATAAACTAAAGAACGACCAAGAACCCGGCAGACGGGCCTTAAACCCGCTTTACATCACGTATATTAATCTAATCTAATATGGAGTAACGAATCTACTGATTTTTAGCCGATTTATTGACTTTGTTTGCTGCACCTGCGGCCTAGCTACTGTAGAGGTAAACTATTGAATCAAACGCAATGTCGTAAAATTGTTAAGTAACAAAACCTTAACTACGAGGCTCCATTCGACTCCCGCTTTATTGCAGCGCAATATCAATAGCCGGTTGAGTAATGACCCGGTGAAGACCGAAAGTGACGGTGAGATTTTATCCGGCCGGTTGTGTTTCAGCGGGGCGTAAAGTGAACGTCATGATGGGAAAACCAATGAAATCAGGCCCGGAAAGTCCCTTTGACCCCGATAGCGAGGATGCCTATAGGCGATGGCGCGCCGATAAGCTGGCCGACTATCCCCGCGCCGCCGCCGATTTGATGGTTCGCGTCGGCGATGTGGCACGCATGACGGGAACGGAACGGGCGGCAATGATGGCTCGCATCGTCAAGACCAACATGGCCCTCTATGACGGCCCACCGCCACCGGCCGATGAACTGGAGGCCAAAGCTAAAGAACGGGTGCGTTTGGTGGATGCCCAGTTCGGCCTTGCCCGGCTGGACGCCAACCTGGGCGCCGACGAGGATGGCGTCACTTCCCTGCGGGTGGTGAAGGAAGGGAAGCACCGACGTTACATTCCCTACACCGACCGGCCCATCAACTGGCACACGGATGGATACTACAACACCCCGGACCGCCGTATCCGGGCCATGACGCTGCATTGCGTCCGGGCGGCGGCGGAAGGGGGCGAGAACGCATTGTTCGACCACGAAGTCGCCTATATTTTCTTGCGGGACGAAAATCCGCGATGGATTCGCGCCCTGAGCCATCCGCAAGCGATGACCATTCCCGCCAACCGGGAGGGGAAGATGGAAATCCGCGCCGCCGAAACGGGGCCGGTCTTTGACCTCAATGCGGATGGCTCTCTTTACATGCGCTACTCCGCCCGGGCGGTGAACATTGAATGGCGGGATGATCCGGCGACCCTTGAGGCGGCCGCATTCCTGGAGGAGTTGCTGAACGGGGATACGCCCTATGTCTTTCGTCTCCGCATGAATCCCGGCCAGGGGCTGATCGCCAACAATGTGTTGCACAACCGGACTGGTTTTAGCGACCATGACGGCGCCGGCCGGCTGATGTTCCGGGCGCGCTACCTTGACCGCATCGCACCCTAGGATTTGAAAAAAGCGACAGGAGAACCCACCCGTGAGCGCTCATCAATCCGTAACCGGGCTGGATGAAATCCAGGCCCCGTGGAACAAGCAGGTCGCCCTGGAGGAAATAACCTACGAAGGCGGCTTCACTATGGTTCGCCTGCGCATCAAGGAAGGCCGCCGGTTTACCGACCTGGAGTTGGACGCCGAAACCGCCACCCGCCTGGGCCGGGGCCTTCTCGCCTGGGCCG
>JAJRSS010000148.1 GCA_024278615.1 Alphaproteobacteria bacterium | reverse complement strand
GGCTTCGATGTCGGCCGGGTTGGGATAGGGCATCACCTGGCATTCGCCAGCCTTCATCTTGGCATAGCGTACCGCCGCGTCCGGGGTGATGGCGAACACCAGCTTGTCGATCGCCGCCTTGCCGGCCCAGTACCCGGGATGGGCCTTGTAGCGGATGGTGGCGTCTTTTTGATAGCTCACCAATTGGAAGGGCCCGGTGCCTATCGGCGACAGGTCGATCTTGTCGGGCGTTCCGGCGGCGCGCATTTTTTGGGCATATTCGGCGGACATGATGGAGGCGAAGTCCATGCCCATATTGGCGATGAACGGCGCCTCGGGCGCATTGAGGTTGAACCGCACCGTCATCGCGTCCACCTTTTCGATGGATTTGATCAGGTTCGGCATATCCATGCCATTGAAGTATTCGTATGTGCCGCCGGACAACTTGTAGTCCGGATGGTTTTTGTCGAACTGCCGGTTGAAGCTGTAGAGCACGTCGTCGGCGTTCAGGTCGCGGCTGGGGGTGAAGTCCTTGGTGGTGTGAAACTTGACGCCCTTGCGCAGCTTGAAGGTGTAGGTCAGGCCGTCATCCGATACGGTCCAGGATTCGGCCAACGCGGGGACGATCTTGGTCGAACCGCGCTCGAACTCAACCAGCCGGTTGAACAGGGTGCGGGACGAGGCATCGAAGGTGGTGCCGGAGGTGAAGAGAGACGGATTGAATCCTTCGGGGCTGCCTTCCGAGCAATAAACCAGGGTTTTGGCCTGGGCGGCGCCAGCCATGCCCAAAGCGACAGCGACGCCGGCGGCGACGCCGATCATGCGGATATTCATTTGTTACCTCCCAAAAATTAACACTAAATCAGGGTTGTCCCACGGTAGCTTTATGTATTCTTACCGTGTGGGTTGGGTAACACTATGGCCCCGTGCTACCGGGAGTCAAAGCATGGATTCAAGAAAATTCGGCGGTGGCAGGGGTGACGAAGGCGCCCTGCCGCCGGGGGGCTTGACGCCGCCTCCCCGGAGGGGATTTAGTTGGCCGCAATTCTCACGAAAAGAGGAAAAAGGGCGCCGGGGCCATCCATGAACCTTTCTGGAAAAAGCATTGGTTTCATAGGATTAGGATTGATGGGCCGGCCCATGAGCCGGCACCTGCTGGCCGCCGGGGCGCGGGTGGTCATCTTCAGCCGCCGGCCGGGCGTGGTCGAAGACCTTGCCGCCCGGGGCATGACGCCGGCGGACAGCCCGGCGGCGGTGGCCCAAGAAGCGGAAACGGTCATCCTCATGGTTTCCGATACCCGGGCGGTGGAGGCGGTCCTGTTCGGCCCGGGCGGGGTGATCGAAGCCCCCCTTAAGGGACGCCTGATCATCGACATGGGCACCACCGGGGTTGCCGCCACCCGCCGGTTCGCCGCCCGCATCGCCGAGGCGGGGGGCGAATACGTGGATGCTCCCGTATCCGGCGGCACCCTGGGCGCCGAGGCGGCCAGCCTGACCATCATGGCCGGCGGCGGCGATCGGGCGCTGGACCGCGCCCGGCCCATCCTTTCGGTCCTGGGCGGCGCCCTAACCCATGTGGGCGGCACCGGCGCGGGGCAGGTGGCCAAGGCCGCCAACCAGGTGATCGTCGGCCTCAATATTGGCGCCGTGGCCGAGGCCCTCGCCCTGGCCCGCCGTGCCGGCGCCGACCCGGCCAGGGTGCGCCAGGCCCTGAAAGGCGGATTCGCCGATTCCCGCGTCCTGGAAGTCCACGGCGAACGCATGGTCAGCGGCGACTTCCGGCCGGGAGGAAAGGCCGTCACCCAGCGCAAGGACATGGCCCAGGCCCTGGAACTGGCGGCCGAGTTGGGCATGGACCTGCCGGCCACCCGCCTCAACATGGGTCTTTATGACCGGCTGATCGACGCCGGCGGCGGCGGCCTGGACCACGCCGCCCTGATCAAGGTCCTGGAATCGGAAGCGGAAGTGGACCCCGATCCGGACCGGAATTGAGCCCTCCGCCGCCGGTCCGGCGGGTGACGGTGCTCTGTCCGGGACGGAAACCTATTGGCAGCACTCTCAAGATGCTGCTGCTAACGCATTGATAATAAAGATTTAATTGATTCCAAAGGATGCCGATGGCATGATTGGGCGACCCTAAGGACCAACAGGCCGCTTCGGGAGGCTGCGGCCATGAAAGGATGCGATCATGTCTTTTCTTGAACGGCAGTTGAAAAATTACCGCCTGACCACGGCGGAGATCACTTATCACCGCCCCGACCACCCGCAAATCCTTCAGCAATATATCTGGCAGGAACTGGACCTGGCGCCGGCCTTTCCCGTGTTGACCGGGTTTCTGGGTTTTTGGGAACGAAAACTGGACGGGCGGCTGCACTCGGTCAAGGTGGCCACCACGGCGCTGATCAAACCCGCCGAGTTCCGCCTGATCGGCCACCAGCTCATTCTCAACTGATGTTTGCCTGACCGGCGGTGTCCGCCTAATCGCGGGCCGGATAGGGCCAGGCGCCAACCGGCTTCCAGCCGGACCCCTCCCTTTGCAACAGGTACGAAACCTTGGGCTGGAATTCACGCCCCAACACCCGCGCCACATCGGGCGTGGATGAATGAACAAGAATGAACGAAGGCCGCTGCTTTTCAATCACGTCTTCCAGATCCTTTCGCGTAATTCGATGGAAAGCGCCGATATAGCCGGTCATTTGGGACGACAGGCCCACTTCATAGCGGGCGATCATGGCCGATTCCCCGCTGCCGCCGGGATCCAGGATAAAATAGCGCGCGCCATCGGGAAT
>JAJRSS010000147.1 GCA_024278615.1 Alphaproteobacteria bacterium | reverse complement strand
GCGCTGATCCTCAACAACCAGTACATGGGCATGGTGCGCCAATGGCAGGAGCTTCTCCACGGCGGCCGTTACGCGGAAAGTTACATGGAAAGCCTGCCCGATTTCGTCAAGCTGGCGGAATCCTTTGGCGCTACAGGACTGCGGGCCGAAAAGCCAAGCGAAGTCGACGGCATCCTGCAACGGATGGCCGAAACCGAAGGCGCGGTGATCGCTGATGTCCGCATCGATCCGACGGAAAACTGTTTCCCCATGATTCCTTCGGGAGCAGCCCACAATGAAATGCTGATGGGACCGGAAGACCGGGCCGATCAGCTTATATCCGAGGAAGGCATGGTTTTGGTCTGAGGCCCGTCCGCGGGCCTTGGCCCCCCCCAATACCGACCCTCAAGGGAGCAACCACGGTGACACCGCAAGCCGAACAAGAAAATTCCCACACCATTTCCGTCCTGGTGGACAACGAACCGGGTGTGCTGGCCCGGGTGATCGGCCTGTTTTCCGGGCGGGGCTATAATATCGAAAGCCTGACCGTGGCCGAGGTGCGTCATACCCTGGCCCTTTCCCGCATCACCATCGTCACTTCGGGAACGCCCATGGTTATCGAACAGATCAAGGCTCAACTGGAACGCCTGGTGCCGGTCCACGGGGTCAACGACCTGACCGAGGAAGGTCCCCACGTGGAACGGGAACTGGCCCTGGTCAAGGTGGGCGGCAGCGGCGAGGCGCGGGTGGAGTCCCTGCGCGTCGCCGATATCTTCCGCGCCCGCGCCGTGGACAGCACCAATGAATCCTTTGTTTTCGAAATTGTCGGGGACACCGGCAAACTGAACGCCTTCATTGAACTGATGAAACCGCTGGGCCTGATAGATGTGTCCCGGACCGGCGTGGTCGCCATTTCCCGGGGGGCGGGACCGCTTGCCATTGAGTGACGGCGAAAAGAGTGACCGGGCAAATGCCTTGCCCGCCGAATAATTTTTACGAGAGGGAGCCATCATGCGCGTTTACTACGATCGTGACGCTGACGTAAATCTGATCAAATCGAAGAAAGTGGCCGTGGTCGGCTACGGCAGTCAGGGCCATGCCCACGCCCTCAACCTGCGGGACAGCGGGGTCAAGGACGTGGTTGTCGCGTTGCGCCCCGGCTCGGCCAGCGCCGCCAAGGCGGAAGGGGAAAGCCTTCAGGTCATGGCGCCGGCGGACGCCGCCAAGTGGGCCGACGTGGTGATGCTGCTGACCCCCGATGAAGGCCAGGCCAAGCTTTACAACGATCACCTGCACGGCAACCTGAAGGAAGGCGCGGCGCTGGCTTTCGCCCATGGCCTCAACATTCATTACCGCCTGATCGAAGCGCGCGCGGACCTGGACGTGTTCATGATCGCGCCCAAGGGGCCGGGCCATACGGTGCGCTCCGAATACCAGCGGGGCGCCGGCGTGCCTTGCCTGGTGGCCGTCGATCAGGACGCCACGGGCAACGCGCTCGAGGTGGCGCTGAGTTACGCCTCCGCCCTTGGCGGCGGGCGGGCGGGAGTCATCGAAACCACCTTCCGCGAAGAGTGCGAAACTGACCTGTTCGGCGAACAGGCGGTGCTTTGCGGCGGGCTCACGTCGCTGATCCAGGCCGGTTACGAAACCCTGGTGGAAGCCGGCTACGCGCCGGAAATGGCCTATTTCGAATGCCTGCACGAGGTCAAGCTGATCGTCGACCTGATCTACGAAGGCGGCATCGCCAACATGCGCTATTCGATCTCCAATACCGCCGAATACGGCGATTACGTCAGCGGTCCCCGGCTCATCGACGGCGAGGTGAAGAAACGCATGAAGGGCATTCTGGACGATATCCAATCGGGCCGGTTTACCCGCGACTGGATGCTGGAAAACGCCGCCGGCCAGCCCAGCTTCAAGGCCATGCGCCGCCGCGCCGCCGAACACGATTTGGAACAGGTGGGCGTCAAGCTGCGCGGCATGATGCCGTGGATCGCCGAAAACCGGCTGGTGGATAAGGAAAAGAATTAGAGTCTCCCCGCCTGATCACGCATGGTAATAGGCGGCCCATGAGTCGTTGGCTTTCCGGATGACGGGCTCATGAACTTACTTTGCCTGCCCCGATTATTGCCATTGTCAAAGGCAGTCGGAAAGTCTCACTGTTGAGGCGCGGAACGACGAGGGAGAGCAGCGCCGGTCGGGTGGTGCTTTCCACCCTCAACAATTTCGTCATGTCCCTCATCCGGTCCGAAGCCGGCGAATACGCGGAGTACGCCAAGGTCGGCGGCCCGTGCCCGTGTGGCCGTGGCCTGCCGGTGCCGAGCCGGTTTAAGGGCCGGGCCCGCAACAGGGCGACCGTGCAAGTTGCGGATTTCCCGAGTGGATGACGTCCCCCGTTCGGCGAGCGGAAGTTTCGAGGATTTCCTGTCCCTGTATAAGGGCCGCCGGTCTGTTTTCGGTGGGTTTCAGGCCCGCCCCGGACCTGCCCCGGACGCGATGCGGTATTGGCCTACAATCCTGTTGACAATCATGGTTAATCGCTGTCTTTATCAAAAGTTGGGTGTTAAGGAATTCGTAAGCATAGAGTCCTAATTTGGCCGGGTAGTTGCCTAAATGGACGGCGGGCGCAAGTGAATACAACGCTGAAAACTGTTGATTATTTGGCTTTTGCCAGCAATTCCGCCGGCACGGGCGCGCCTGCTCCAATGCTGACGGTTCTCCTTCCCTGTTTCATAGGGAGCCTTCGACTTAGGTGCCCCTGAATGCGTTCGGCCTTGCTATGCATGGGTTTGGACAGCGTCCAGGGGATGCGAATGAAAGTAAGCCAATACGCCGCACCTGAGTTTGTGAAGGATCAATCCCATGAGTAAGTCCCAAAACGACGATCGAATAGTCATTTTCGATACCACCTTGCGCGATGGCGAGCAGTCGCCGGGCGCCTCCATGAACCTGGATGAAAAGCTGAGGATCGCCGAGATCCTCGAAGGCATGGGTGTCGACGTTATCGAGGCCGGTTTTCCCATCACGTCGGAAGGTGATTTCGAAGCCGTCAACGAAATCGCCAAGGTGACCAAAAACTCCATCGTCGCCGGATTGTCCCGCGCCGTCCATATGGATATCGAGCGTTGCGCCGAAGCCATCAAGCCCGCTGCCCGTGGCCGCATTCATACGGTTATCGCCACCAGCCCCATTCATATGAAGTACAAACTTCAGATGGAACCCGGCGAAGTTCTGGACAGGGTGATCGACAGTGTCTCCTTTGCCCGCAAGTTCACCGACGATGTGGAGTGGTCGGCGGAAGATGCTTCGCGCACCGAGCACGATTTCCTTTGCCGCTGCATCGAAGAAGCCATCAAGGCCGGGGCGGGCACGGTCAATATTCCCGACACGGTAGGGTATGCAGTTCCCGAAGAATTCGGTGCGTTGATCAGCATGATTTTCAACCGGGTCCCCAACATTGATAAAGCGGTGGTTTCCGTCCATTGCCACAACGATCTGGGACTGGCGGTGGCCAACACCCTGGCCGCGGTCAAGGCCGGCGCCCGTCAGGTGGAATGCACGGTCAACGGACTGGGTGAGCGGGCCGGAAACGCGGCCATGGAGGAAATCGTCATGGCCCTGCGCACCCGCCAGGACCTGATGCCCGTAATATCCAGCATCAAGACCGAAGAGATCATGAAAATTTCTAAACTGGTTTCCACGGTCACCGGATTTTCAGTACAACCCAACAAGGCCATTGTCGGCGCCAATGCGTTTGCCCACGAGTCCGGTATTCATCAGGACGGTATTTTGAAACATGCCGGAACCTATGAAATCATGACACCGGAATCCGTCGGCGTGACAACCTCCAGCCTGGTGCTGGGCAAGCATTCGGGCCGCCACGCCTTCAAGGAAAAGCTCATTACCCTGGGCTACGAGCTGGGCGATAACGCTGTCGAGGATGCGTTCAAGCGCTTCAAGGACCTGGCGGACAAGAAAAAAGAAATCTTCGACGAAGACCTCGTTGCTTTGGTGGACGACGAAGTAGTCCGCGCAAACGATCGTATCCAATTGATTTCACTGGAAATTCTTTGCGGTACCCGGCACCGGCCACCGAAGGCGGAATTGGAGCTGGAAATCGACGGCGAGACGAAAGCCTGTAAGTCCACCGGCGACGGCCCGGTGGACGCGGCGTTCAACTGCGTCAAGGACCTGTTCCCTCATGCGGCCCGCCTGCAACTCTATCAGGTGCATGCGGTAACCCACGGCACCGATGCCCAGGCCGAGGTTACGGTTCGTCTCGAAGAAAACGGCCGGACGGTAAACGGCCAAAGCGCCGATACGGATACCATGGTCGCTTCCGTCAAGGCTTATGTGAACGCCTTGAACAAATTGCTGGTGAAGAGGAAGAAGATCGCGCCGGCGGCGTTGTCCGCATAGCCTGAGAGAGAAGAAAGAGAGAAGCGAAATCAAAATTGGGGGCGCCGGGCGGAATATGCCGGCGCCCCCCCAAGAAGAAATTTGAACAAAACTGAAGCAAGCCAAAGATGAGAAGTGAGGATTGATGTTTTCCAGATTGTTCGGCTACCTGTCGGCTGATATGGCCATTGACCTTGGCACGGCCAACACCCTCGTCTACGTCAAGGGCCGGGGGATCGTGTTGAACGAGCCGTCCGTCGTTGCCATTACCGAGTCCAAGGGCAAAAAACAAGTCCTGGCCGTCGGTGAGGAAGCCAAGCAGATGCTGGGCCGGACACCGGGCAACATTACCGCCATTCGACCCCTTCGGGATGGTGTCATCGCCGACTTCGAAGTCGCCGAAGAGATGATCAAGTATTTCATTCGCAAGGTCCACAACCGGCGAAGCTTCGCCAGCCCCATGGTTGTCATTTGCGTGCCGTCGGGGTCGACCGCGGTGGAGCGCCGCGCCATTCAGGAATCGGCCGAAAGTGCCGGCTCGAGACGGGTTTACCTGATCGAGGAACCCGTGGCGGCGGCCATCGGCGCCGGGCTGCCGGTAACCGAACCCACGGGTTCCATGATCGTCGATATCGGCGGCGGCACCACCGAAGTGGCGGTGCTGTCTTTGGGTGGCATCGTCTATTCCCGCAGCGTGCGAATCGGCGGCGACAAAATGGACGAAGCCATCATCGCCTACATCCGCCGCAACCATAATCTTCTGGTCGGTGAAAGCAGCGCCGAGCGGATCAAGGAGGAAATCGGCTCCGCCTGTCCGCCCGAAGACGGCGACGGTCCGACCATCGAAATCAAGGGCCGGGACCTGATGAACGGCGTGCCGAAGGAACTGGTCATCAGCGAACGCCAGATCGCCGAAAGCCTGGCCGAACCGGTCGGCGCCATCATCGAGGCGGTCAAGGTGGCCCTGGAGCACACGGCGCCGGAACTGGCCGCCGATATTGTCGACAAGGGCATCGTGATGACCGGCGGCGGCGCGCTTCTCGGTAATATTGACCTGGTTCTGCGGCACGCCACCGGGCTTCCGGTTTCCATCGCCGACGACCCGCTTTCCTGCGTCGTGCTGGGCACCGGCCGGGCGCTTGAGGAAATGAAGCGCCTTAAGCACGTTCTTACAACCATGTATTAACTGCGGGGTGGTAAAAGGTTATTATTAGACTTGGAATTGGTATCGTTTCACTAGGGAACGGGGGCCAATTTTACCGGCACCTGGGATTTGGGAACCAACCGTGAAGGAACAGCCGCGATCGGCCCATCGTGCGGCGGCGCCAATCAAAAGCCTGGCGCACCGGTTTGTTTATTCGGGCCTAGTGATCGGCGTTTTCGCCCTGATGCTGCTGGGCAAGGCCGACGCCGTTCTGATGGACCGGTTCCGCGCCCAGATCAGCGACGCCATCGCCCCCATTCTCGGTGTTCTGGGACAACCGGTGGACGCTATTTCCAGGGTCATCGCCTCGGTCCGCGAACTGTCCTCGGTGCGGCAGGAAAACGCCCTCCTTCGGGAGGACAAGGAAAAGCTCCTCCGGTGGCAGGCCGTCGCCCGCCAGTTGGAGGCGGAAAACAAGTCCCTCAAGAAGCTCCTTCGGTATGTCCCCGACCTGGGGGCCGGTTACGTCACGGCGCGGGTAATCGCCGATACCGGCGGCGCCTTTGCCCAGTCCCTGCTGCTCAACGCGGGGGCCGGCGATGGTGTCGGCAAGGGGGAAGCGGTGGTCACCGGCGCCGGCCTGATCGGCAGGATCGCCGTGGTTGGCAACCGTTCCGCCCAGGTTCTGTTGATCACCGACCTTAATTCACGCATTCCGGTCATCGTCGAGCCGACCAGAACCCGGGCGATCCTGGCCGGCAACAATTCCGAAAGGCCGGGAATTATCCACCTGCCGCCGGGGGCCACGGTTTCCCCCGGCGACCGCATTGTCACTTCCGGGCATGGCGGCGCTTTCCCTCCCGGATTGCCGGTGGGTGTCGTCGCATCGGTCAGTGACAGCGGCATTCGCGTCCAGCCCTATGTTGACCGCAGCCGGCTGGAATATGTCCGCGTGGTCAATTACGGGCTTCGCGGAATCCTCCGGAAATCGCTGCCGGGTGGCGACGGCGGCAAGCGGGGAGACAAAAAACCGTGATCGGCAACCTCTGGCACCGGACCGACCGGCTGGCCAGAAACCTTTCGCCGGCGGGGCTGGCCCTGGCGCTGGTCATCATCGGGGCCGTGCCCCTTCATATTCCCGGTTACGCCAGGGTGGTGCCCATGCTGCCGCTGATGGCCATCTATCACTGGACGGTGTTCAGGCCTCAAACCATGCCGGCCATTCTGGTTCTGGTCATCGGCCTTTTGCAGGACGCCTTGACCGGCCTGCCGATCGGCGTCAATGCCCTGGTCTACCTGATCGTCTATGGCCTGGTTCTTTCCCAGCGGTCGTTTTTCGTCGGCAAGTCCTTCGCCATGCTGTGGCTTGGGTTTGTTCTGGTTTGCGTGGTGGCGGCCGTCGCCACCTGGGTCCTGGTTTCGGCGTACAACGGTATTTTAGCCGCGCCTTCGCCGGTTTTCTTCCAGGCTATCGCCACCATCGCCATCTTTCCCTTCGTCGCCTGGTTTTTCCTGCGCTGGCAGCAGACGTTCCTGGGGTACGACTGACATGCACCGGGAACAGGATCGCCACAAGCAGTTCAGCCGCCGCATGGCCATCCTGGCCGGCGGCAAGCTGGCCCTGATCACGGCGCTTGCCGGGCGCATGTACTACCTGCAGGTGCTGGAATCCGAACGCTATGTGACCTTGGCCGAGGATAACCGCATCAATCTCAGGCTTCTGGCGCCGCCCCGCGGGCGCATCGTTGACCGCTTTGGGGTCCCCCTGGCCGTCAACCGGCAGAATTACCGGGTGCTGCTGGTATCCGAGGATGCGGGCGATGTGGAGGCCACCCTCCGGTCCCTGGGCTCGATCATCGAGATCGCCGAGGAAGATACCCGGCGTATCCTGCGCGAGGTGCGGCGCGTCCGCAGTTTCGTGCCCGTGACCGTGCGCGAAAACCTGGCCTGGAAGGACGTGGCCCGGATCGAGGTCAATACCCCCGACCTGCCGGGGATCAACATCGACGTTGGCCAAAGCCGCTACTACCTGCATGGCGGCGATACGGCGCACATCATGGGCTATGTGGCGGCGGTGTCGGAAGAGGAACTGGGTGGCGACCCCTTACTGGAATTGCCGGGATTCCGCATCGGCAAGGCGGGGGTGGAGAAAATACACGACCTGGCGCTTCGCGGCACCGGCGGCAGCTCCCAGGTGGAAGTCAACGCGTTTGGCCGGGTCATCCGCGAGCTTTCCCGCCAGGAAGGCCAACTGGGGGCCGAGGTGCGGCTGACCATCGATGTGGAACTGCAGAAATATGTCGCCAAGCGCCTGGGCGACGAAAGCGCCACCGTGGTGATCATGGACGTCCACACCGGCGAAGTTCTGGCGATGACCTCGGTGCCCAGCTACGACCCCAACGCCTTCAACCAGGGCATAACGCCCGAATACTGGAAAGAACTGATCAACAACGAAAAATCACCCCTGATCAACAAGGCGATCAGCGGCCAGTATTCGCCCGGTTCGACCTTCAAGATGGTGGTCGCCCTGGCGGCGCTTGAAAAAGGCGCCATTTCCCCCGACACGCAGTTCTTCTGTCCCGGTTTCCTCAGGCTGGGCAAGGCCAAGTTCTACTGCTGGAAAAGGGGCGGCCATGGACGCCTCGACCTGCTCAGCGCCATTACCCAGTCCTGTGACGTGTATTTCTATGAAACGGCGAAGCGCACCGGCATCGACCGCATCGCCGCCATGGCCAAGCGCCTGGGGCTTGGCGAAAAACTGGGCCTGGACCTGCCCAACGAGCACAAGGGATTGATGCCGACCCGGAAATGGAAACGGGCGGCTACTGGCGAACCCTGGCAGAAGGGTGAAACCCTGATTGCCGGCATCGGCCAGGGCTATATCTTGGTGACGCCCCTGCAACTGGCGGTGATGACCGCCCGGCTCGCCAATGGCGGCTTCAAGGTCACGCCCCGGCTGACCCGCGCGGTGGTGGACGGCAAGGTGACACAGGCCGCCGAACCGCCCGATCCGCATGATAGCCTGGGGCTGGTGCCCGAACACCTGGCGGTGGTTGTCCAGGGCATGATTAATGTGGTCAACGGCAAACGGGGAACCGCCAGACGGTCGGCGATCAAGGAAAAGGGCATGGAAATGGCCGGCAAGACCGGCACCGTGCAGGTCAAGCGAATCACCAAGGCCGACCGGGAATCGGGGGCGTACAAGTCCAAGGACATCCCGTGGAAGGAAAGAGACCACGCGCTGTTCGTCGGTTTCGCGCCGGTGCACGCGCCCCGGTATGCGGTTTCCGTGGTGGTCGAACACGGCGGCGGCGGTTCCAAGGTGGCGGCGCCCATCGCCCGCGATGTGCTGCTGGAAGCCCAGCGCCGGGATTCCGCCCGGCCGGGACTCGGCGGCGCCGTTCGCACCGTGAATTTGAACGCACCGGAGGGGCCGGCGGGTTCCACCCCCGGTTCCTCTTCCTCTTCCACTTCCTGGTCCGGGATCGGCGAGGCGGCGGCGGAACCCGTGGCGGCAAGGAAAACGCCATGATCGGCGGCAGCTTCAGCCGTCCCAGGTTTTCCCTCGGCCAAAGGATCAGGCAGATCAATTGGCCGTTCGTGATGCTGGTCACCGTCACGGCCGGGGTCGGGTTCGCCATGCTGTATTCTGCCGGCAACGGCAGCCTGGACCCGTGGGCTTCGCGTCAGATGATCCGTTTCGCGGTCGGATTGGCGCTGATGCTGATGGTGGCGGTAACCGATATTCGTATCTGGATGCGGTATGCCTACGTGATGTACGGGATCGCGTTGGCCCTGTTGGGAGTGGTGGAATTCGGCGGCACCGTCGGCATGGGCGCCCAACGGTGGATCGACCTCGGCTTCATCAGCCTGCAGCCGTCGGAAATCATGAAGATCACCCTGGTGCTGGCCCTGGCCCGGTATTTTCACGGCGGCAGCCTGGAAGAAGTGGAGAGCCCCTTTTTCCTGGTGCCGCCGCTGCTGATGGTGGCGGCGCCGACGGCCCTGGTGCTGCGCCAGCCGGACCTGGGAACGGCGTTGATGCTGGTGATCGCCGCCGGCGCCCTGTTCTTCCTTGCCGGCGTCCGTATCTGGAAATTCGCCGCCGTCGGCGTGGCCGGGCTCGTTTCCCTTCCCATCGCCTGGCAGTTCCTCAAGGCCTATCAGCAGCAGCGGGTGATTACCTTCCTCAACCCGGAGCGCGACCCCCTGGGCGCCGGCTATCATATTATCCAGTCCAAGATCGCCCTGGGTTCGGGGGGGCTTTTCGGCAAGGGGTTCATGCAGGGCACCCAGTCCCACCTCAATTTCCTGCCGGAAATGCAGACCGACTTCATCTTCACCATGCTGGCGGAGGAATTCGGCCTGGTCGGCGGGCTGGCCCTTGTCGCCCTCTATACATTGCTGTTGATATACGGTTTCGCCATTTCGGTCCGCTGCCGCAGCCAGTTCGGCCGCCTGATGGGCATGGGG
>JAJRSS010000146.1 GCA_024278615.1 Alphaproteobacteria bacterium | reverse complement strand
CTTCATCCTCCCGCCCGGTGGCCTCGGCGACCTTGAGCCCGGGCGGATCAGCCACCGGTGAAATCTCGATAGCGAGGGTGGCGAAGGTACTGGCGCTAGCGCCATTAGCGGGTTCGCGGGTCGTCGCGGTCACCGCCAGGTCGAAGGTTCCCGAGGTGTTTTCGGGCAGCCTCATGGACAGGTCGGACAGGTCTTCGGGTTCAAGCAGCCAGGCGCCGTCACCCTTGTGATCACCGGCGGAAAGGGACGCGCCTTCGGGCACGTTGGTCACGGTTAAAGACAGGCTTTCCTTGGCGTCCGATTGGCTAAGCTGGATATCCAGGGGAACCGCCTCATCCTCCCGCCCGGCGGCCTTGGCGACCTTGAGCCCGGGCGGATCAGCCACCGGTGAAATCTCGATGGCGAGGGTGGCGAAGGTACTGGCGCTGGCACCATTAGCGGGTTCGCGGGTCGTCGCGGTCACCGCCAGGTCGAAGGTTCCGGCGGCGTTGGCGGGCGGAATGAAAGTCAGCCCCGCCAGGTCCCCGGGTTCGAGTACCCAGACCCCTTGTCCCTTGTGTTCACCGGCGGAAAGGGCGGCTCCCCCGGGCAGGCCGGATAAGGTCACCGAAAGGCTGCCTTCCAGGCTGGCCGAGGAAAGAATGATGCCGAGAGGCACCGGTGTATCTTCCCGTCCCGCCGCCTTGGCTACGGTGAGGCCGGGTGTCGGCATTGCCGTCGCCGGGGCCTGTTGCCGGTCAGCGAGCCTTTCCGGCGCCTTCTGTTGGGACTGGAAGAAAAGCCCCGCGGCGCCAACCCCGGCCAGCACCAAAAGACCAGCGGCTATTCTTGTTAGCCGGCCAAGGAAGCGGGAGGGGGAAGGTTCGGCCAGGCCTTCCTCCGAACCCTGTGGTTTCCCACCCATTTCCCGGTCGGTAGTCAATCCGGCCGCCGGTCCCACGCCCAAGTCATCGGAACGACCTGCGGAACGAATGGCGTCCTTGTCCGCCGCCGCCAGCCTTTCGATAACGGTCGTCGAAGGCACAGGCTGGGTTGACTCGTTCAGGCGACTATCTTCGCCGCTATCTGATCCGGCATCCGGGGACGGAATCGTCACCAGTTCGTCAACATCCACATCCTCCCTGGCTGTGAGTGCCCGGCTGTCATTGTCGATAGGACCTTCCGGCCGAGCCGCCCGTCCATTGGAAATATTGTCTCTTGAATCCACGGTTTTTCCGGCGGTCCCGCCTGGTTCAGGCTTCGCGGGTGGCAAGGGAGACTCGTCGGAACCGTCCGCCAGCGGTTGGTCAAGCCAGAAATCTTTTGCCGCCTGTGTGATGACATCGGCCGATATGCTCTCTTGTGATTCCAGGCCGGCGATAACCAGGGCCTTGCCGCAAATCAGGTTGATCAGGCGAGGGACTCCCTTCGAGTATTCGGCGACCTTCCTGATCGCTTCCGCCGAAAATAAATGGGGACCCTTGTATCCCGAGACGTGCAGCCTGTGACGAACATAGGGGCCGACATCGCCAGGCTGGAGGGGGGCGATCTTGGCCAATGCGGTGAGATCGTCCGTGGGGATCTTGAACCCAAGCTCATCCAACCGGGTCTCCATCTCGGGGTGGCCGGCGAGCACGATCTGAATGAGTCGTTGACCCTTCTTTTCGAGTTGGGACAGGTGAAGAAGGTCTTTCAGGTCGCTGTCCGGTAGTTCCTGAGCCTCATCGACCGGCAGGTAGGCGGTCCCCCCGTCGTCCAGTTTCGCGGCGAGAAATTCAGCCAGCATGCGCATCTTGTCGCTTCTGCCGGCCGACCGGTCGGCAAGCCCGAATTCCTTGCAACACGAATTCAGAATGTGATTGAACGAATGCATGTGATTGAGGGACGAAAAGACATGGACCTCCGTCTCCTCGAGTTCCTGCATCAGCTTCAGCAGCAACGTGGTCTTGCCGGTACCGGCTTCGCCGACAAGAAGCATCAGACCCGCGCGTTGGCGAATCCCGCTGAGAAGAGAGGAGTGGCAGGCGTCGAAAGCCGGGCTGGCATAAACGTACCTGGGATCCGGAGTGATCCGAAACGGCTGCGCGCTCAGTTCGTGAACATCGGCTGACATCACCGGGCCCCTATCATCCCTATCGCCAGGCGGATGGCTATAGACCCTAACACCGGCAACGGGCACTCACCCACCGGCTAATAAATGGAGATGCAATGTCCGCCCACACCACCTCCCTTCCGGCGTATCACGGGGGCGCCGAAGCCATTGATATTATGATCTATTGGGGGGAGCAGGGCCAGAATAACATCCACATCCATGATCGAGGCTGGCCCGCGGCGACAGAAAAACCGCCCAAATTGGCGGACTTGGCTGATTCGTGCCTTCAAAAAAGCCGGGGAACCGGGGTGGGATCTGTGGCGGGGACGGCTTGGTCGTTGATACGGGCTCTGGCGGCAACTGGGACCAGGCCCATTAGGGCATGTTCTCATTCTCAGGGCTGTCTGGCGACGCTACGTGATGTCCGTTTGCGGGGTCTCGCGGGACACTGCGATTACCGCCCGGAACTTCGCAGATGTGCCAAGAGGGGATGTAGGGTGCTATAGTGTCCCATGAATTGTTAACCTTCACATTTCACGATGGTCGCGGTTTCTTATATGGATGACTATCAAAATCCAAAGCCCGGCAAGACCTACATCAGTCCAAGCCTTTCCGCTTTCGGGCAAAAAGACCGAAAAGTACGGATTGCGTCGAAGGTCATCGAGTCGCCGAGCACATACGCATTTGCTACCGTTAAGGACGAAATAGTCATCCGAAAAAAGGAAGGCGCGAAGAGCTACATCACGGCAAAATTCTTCGAGGATGATCGCGGTATTTTTGTCCTTTCGATCCAGGGCTACACCGTAGCGTCTGATAAGCCGCACAACGCAACTTTCTCGTTTGTTGGCGACGAAATCAGTACGCTCCTTGAGTTCGTCGCCAATATCCGATCAATGGCCTTCAATGGCTCGGGTGCAGTCAATATCACAGACGAAGATCTGCGCCGGTTGGTTCTATCGAAACGACAAGCGCAACACCTTGTCGAAGATAATGAAAGGCTCTTTGCTGAGGTCGTCTCTTCGTCGATAACCAAGAAAGACGTCGTTGCCGTCGCCTATCGCAAGAAGCAGTTGGATGCCTTTCGTTTGCTACTGGAGGATACGTCGTACTTCAACAGGGCCAAGGAGCAGAAGCATTGCTCCGACGAAGCCTTATGGCAAAGATTTTTCGAAAAAAACCCTTGGATATTCGGCTACGGGCTAAACTACGTTTACCTCGATGCATTGGACGACAAGAAGCTCGAACAAATTGTTCAGGGTCATTCTGTTGGAGGCCATGGCAAACGCGTGGACGCCTTGATGAAATCAAGGGGTGTAATTTCCAGCCTTTGTTTTGTGGAAATCAAGTCTCACAAGACGACTCTCCTGAGAGCTAAATCCTACCGCTCAGGCTGCTGGGCCCCGTCGGCTGAACTAATCGGTGGGGTATCTCAGGTTCAAGGAACCGTTGCGGCGGCAATGAATACGATTCGAGGCAAGCTCGCGCTCACCGACTCTGGTGGCGACCCCACGGGTGAGGAAGCCTTTAACTACTTACCGAAGGCGTATCTGGTAGTTGGGAGCCTAGGTTCGTTTGTAAGTGATCACGGCGTGAACCAAGAGCAGTTTCGCTCTTTCGAACTCTTTCGCCGAAATACTTTCAGCCCAGAGATCATCACTTTCGATGAACTCTATGAACGGGCAAAGTTCATAGTCCACCAAAATGAAACCTAACCCTTTCATTATGAAGACAGTTTCCGGCAAGCATTTAGACACTTCTTCCCGCCTCGTCGTTGCCGCCACGTGGCATTTTCTAGTGGTGCAGTACCGGCCACAGTTCAGTGTCTGTAATCCAATGACATCTATTTCCGTTTAGTGTCAAACCGAGGCATTTGGGCGGCGCGTGCCGGCGTCCATTTTCAAGTAATTTTTTGACCTGCTCGACTCCGTCGGGCTGGGGTGCGGGCCGCCCTGGATCACGGATCGTAAGTTTTACCAACGGAAAACCTTTCGGTTTTCCGGGTTCAACATAACGTCCGAGATGACGGTGGGGGGTGTTTATTTAGCCGTCATTCCCGCACTAGGCGGCTGCGGCGGACGGCCCTTTCGTGTTTTTCGTTTTGCGTTTCAACCATACCGCCACCCGGTAGCCCAGAAGCACCGCCAGGACCGCGCCGTAGATAATCGGCTCCCACTGCACGCCCTTGCGCATCATGTAAAAATGAAAACAGGCGGCGACGCCGATCACGTAAACCAGCTTGTGCAGCGCAATCCAGCGCTTGCCGCCCAGGCGTTTGACCATGGTGTTGGTGGAGGTGAGCGCCAGGGGGATCAGCAGGGTGAACGACACCATGCCGACGGTGATGTAGTTGCGTTTGATGATGTCCTGCCAGATGGCGGGCCAGTCGAAAAACTGGTCCAGGACGATGTAACCGGAGATATGCAGGCAGACATAGAAAAAGGCATACAACCCCAGCATGCGGCGAAACCGCATCACCCCGTTCCATCCGCTAAGGCCGCGCAGGGGCGTTACCGCCAACGTGATGAGCAGGAAGCGAAGGGCCCAATCGCCCAAATACTGGTTGGCGGCCACGATGGGGTTGGCGCCCAGCCCGCCTGTCGCCCCCCGCCAGACCAGCCACGCCAGGGGTGTCAGGCACAGCACGAACACCGCTGGTTTCGCCATCCGGCGGATGGATTTACCTGAAAAAAAGCCCTTCGCTTCGCTCAGTGTACTTTTTTCCATATTAAGTCCGGAAAAAAGAAGGCCTGGGGCGGCCCCGCGCCTTCTTTTTGCTTTTCTACCCGACCCCATTTCGGGTCGGGTTCAAGTAAAAAGATAAACCCACCCGCGGAGCCGCCTCAAGGGTGGGTTTGCCTATACTCTAAACCGCGAAAAAGTATACCGAGCCCTTTAGGGTGAGGGACGTTTTCGCGAGGCTAATAAAATTTGGACAGGTCCATGCCCGCGTAAAGGTCCGCCACCTGCTCGGCATAGCCGTTGAAGGGCAGGGTTTTGCGCTTGAGGAAATCGCCGATGCGCCGTTCCTTGGCCTGGCTCCAACGGGGATGGTTCACCGTCGGGTTGACGTTGGAATAAAACCCGTATTCACGGGGCGCCGCCATGTTCCACGTCGTCGGCGGCATTTCTTCGACAAACTGGATACGGACAATGGACTTGATGCTCTTGAAGCCATACTTCCACGGCACCACCAGGCGGATGGGCGCGCCGTTCTGGTTGGGCATTTCTTCGCCATACAGGCCGACCGCCAGAATGGTCAGCGGGTTCATGGCCTCGTCCATGCGCAGCCCTTCCACATAAGGCCAATTGAGGGCGCCAAACCTCTGGCCCGGCATCTGCTTCGGGTCGACCAGGGTTTCGAAGGCGACGAACTTGGCGTTGGCGGCCGGCTCAAGCCGCTTGATGATGTCAGCCAGGGGGATGCCGACCCACGGAACCACCATCGACCAGGCTTCGACGCAACGCATGCGATAGATGCGTTCTTCCAGTTTGTGGGGGCGGATCAGGTCATCGTAATCGTAAACGCCCGGTTTGCCGGCGGCGCCATCCACCTTTACCTTCCAGGGCATGGGCATGAGGGTGTGGGCTTTCCTCGCCGGGTCGGTCTTGCCGGTGCCGAATTCGTAAAAATTGTTGTAGGCGGTAATGTCTTCGTACGGGGTCTTGTCCTCGTCGGTGGCGAAGGGCCCGGGGATCACCCCTTCCAGTTTGCGGCCTTTCGTCCCGGCCGCCGCCAGGGCAATGGACGCCGGCCCGATCAATGGCGCGAACGTGGCGCCGATGCCGGCGAAGGCGGCGGTGGCCAGGAACCGCCGGCGGTCCCGGTAAACAGACTTGGACGTGATTTCGGACGGTTGGATATCCAGGGGCGACTTGTGCCGGATCAGCATGGTTGCGCTACCTTTTCATCACGAGGCCATGGGAGACAACGGCAAATTAGAAGGATTACAAAACAAACCCAAATAAATTTGCCGTGATGATTCAGCGGGATCGCTCCTTGGTAAAAGCGCCATGCCCTTTTTTTTACCCTATTGTTCGCCCCTGTTTATTGGCTCTATTTATTGCCTGGGAAACGGGTATAAGTGCCGGTAATGCGAACCCTCTACCACATGTGGCTTTCCCCCCATTGCCGAAAGGTCAGAATTACCCTCCTGGAAAAGCAGGTGGATTTCGACCTCAAGGTGGAAAACGTCTGGGAACGGCGCCAGGAGTTCCTGGCCCTCAACCCGGCGGGTTACGTGCCAGTGCTGGTGGAAGCCGACGGCGCCGTGATTTGCGGCGATCACGCCATATCCGAATACCTGGACGAAACCCGGCCCGAACCGCCGCTCATCGGTTCCGGGCATCAGGAAAGGGCGGAGGTGCGCCGGCTGGTAGATTGGTTCGACCGGAAATTCAACGAAGAGGTGACGGAAAACCTGGTCGGCGAAAAAATAATGAAGCGGTTCTTGGGCCTGGGCCAACCGGATTCCCAGGCCATTCGCGCCGGCCACGCCAACATCGGCTCCCACCTGGACTATATCGGGTATCTGGTCGACCGGCGAAAGTGGCTGGCCGGCGACGACCTTTCCCTGGCCGACATCGCCGCCGCCGCCCATTTATCGGTGGTCGATTACCTGGGCGACGTGCCGTGGAACGATTACCCCGGCGCCAGGGACTGGTACGCCCGCATAAAATCCAGGCCCAGCTTCCGGCCTCTGCTGGCCGATCACATCCCCGGCGCGACACCGGCCAAGCACTACGCCAACCTGGATTTTTGACGCTTATCCATAGGCATGGGCGGGCGCAACGGGTGGCGCGGTTAGGCCAATTCCCCGTAAGCCCGGCGCAGGAATTCCAGGCTAAGCGTTTCCTCTCCGTCCGACACCGTTACCCGCCATTGGGGGTAGACGGCGGTCAGCCGCCGTTCCTGCCGGCGCCTGACCTGACCCAGGGCGCCGCCGGAAGCGATGTCGATGAAGGCGAACATCTTCTGGGACTTGGGGTCCTCGATCGCCTTGAGGAACAGGCCGGCGGCATTCTTAAAAACGTCCCCCACTTGCGCCGCCCGCGGGTCCGTTCCCCCCGCGGCCGCCCCCGGATCGATCACCACCCGGCAGCCGCAAGCCACCAGCGGGTCATCCGGGTCCACGTAAATCAATTGCAGTTTCCGTCCCCGGTGGGGGTCCAGGGGGACAAGGTAATGGTGGACGTACTCTTTGCCTTCCCGCTCCGCCTTCAGGCAAACCACGGTTTCTCCGCCGTCGTGGATGATTACCGCGTCGCCACGGGGGATCTCACCAGATTTGATTTTCTTGAAACGCTGGCCGGAAGGCTGGTTTGGGCTCACGGGTTCCGTCCTGTATGGGGGCTGCAAGGATGTCTATGGGGTGGGCGCAGTCACCACGTCCATTTTTTCCAGGTTGGCCCGGGCGCTTCGCGCCGCCGGGGAATCGGGAAGCCGGGTGAGGATTTTCATCCAGTCCCGCCGGGCGCCGTTGTCGTCACCGCCAAGCCGGCGGATGATGCCCCGTTCCAACAAGGCTTCCGGGTTCAGACCATCCAGTTCCAGGGCCCGTTCCGCATCCTCGCCGGCCAGGTCCAACTGGTCCAGGTAGCGATAGGCGCTGGCGCGAAAGGCATAGGCGTCGGCGCGGCCGGGATCAAGTTCGATCGCCCGGTTCAAGTCATCGATGGCCTCGAAGTAACTTTTCCGGGCGGCCCGGGCGGTGGCCCGGTCGATCATCAGGTCGATGCCCAGGGGGCGGAGCTTGAGAGCCGCGGTCAGGATGGCTTCGGCCATTTCCGCCTCGCCGTTCATCAGCCGGGCCTGGGCGGCCTGGGCCAGAAGCTCCGCCCTGAAAGCATTTCCTTCCCGGTCGCCCCGCTTGCTGTTCTGGGCCAGGGATTCAAACCGGCGGGATGCCTCGGCGAATTGCCCCAACCCCATCAGGGCCGTGGCGGCGCAATGGCGGGCGGCCTCGCCACCGCCCAGGCCGCCCCAGGCCAGGGCTTCCTCGAATCCCTGCTTGGGCGATTTCCGGGCCAGGTTCATGCATTCCTTGTACTTGCGGGGGTGGTTGATTTCCTCCCCCGGCGCCGGCGGAATGGGCAACACGAAGCTAAATCCAATGGCGGTGATCAGGACGGCGGTCAGGCCGGAAATCCGGCCAGAAATCCGACCAGGAATCCGGGTTGGCCCCTTCATTCCTCCAGCACCTCCACGTTTTTGAGGAATTTTGGCGTCCTGCCGGCCAGGATGTCGAGCACGCCGTTCAGGGTGTCTTTCTCCACCCGCTCGAAGGCTTCCCGGGTGTACCACGCCACGTGGGGGGTCAGGATGACGTTGTCCATGCCCAGCAGGGGATAGTCCGGCGCCAACGGTTCGTGTTCGAAAACATCGAAACCGGCGCCGGCGATCCAGCCTTCCTTCAGGGCCCGGATCAGCGCCGCCTCGTCGACGATGGCGCCCCGGGATACGTCGATCAGGAACGCCGTATCCTTCATGCGTTTCAATTGCTCCCGGCCCACCAGGCCCCGGGTTTCCGGCGTCAGCACACAATGGATGGAAATGAAATCGGCGCGCTCCAGCAACTCGTCAAGGCTGGTGAAGGCAACGCCCAGATCGCCGGCTTCACCAGGGTCCACATAGGGATCGACGGCGATCAATTCCATGCCGAATCCCCGCGCCCGCCGGGCCATGCAGCGGCCGATGCGCCCCAGGCCGATAAGCCCCAGGGTCTTGCCCGCAAGGTCAAGGCCGAACCATTCCCGTGGCCACAGCCAGGCCTCTTGGCGCATCGCCCGGTCCAGTTCCGGGATGCGCCGGGCCAGGCTGATCAACAGGGCGAAGGCGTGATCGGCCACCGTATCGGAACCATAATCGGGACAGTTGGCGACCATCACCTTGTTGCGGGTCGCCGCTTCCAGGTCGATGTTGTTAGTGCCGACGCCGTATTTGACGATGCCCTTCAGCCGCGGCGCGGCATTGATCACCTTGGCGGGGATTTCCGTATAACAGGTAAGGATCAGGTCCGCGTCCGCCGCCTGCCGGGCGATTTCGTCCGCGTCATAGCTCTCGCAGGTCGCCACATGGGCCACCGCCGATACCTGGTCCATGTATTGTTCGATGATGTTCAATTCGGCGTCGGTTCTCAGGATTTTCAGCTTCAACGGCGGCCTCCCTCGTTCACCACAATGGCCGGCTCATGTCCGGTTATTGGATTAGCCCCTATCTCATGGTTTACAGCACCCGTTTACAAGTGCTCTTTTCGACTCTCGTGAACTTCGCTTTTGGAACTTGATTTCTTTCCATGCCCACGGACACTGCCAAACCCCGCCTGTTTTGTTTCGGCCTCGGCTATTCGGCCACCGTCCTCGCCCGCGCCCTTGTCGCCGGCGGCTGGGCCGTGGCCGGCACCTGCCGGGAGGAAGAGCGCAAGGCTGAATTGAACGCAGCCGGCATGGATGTTGTCCTGTTCGACCGGGATCATCCCCTGGTCGACCCGGCCAAGGCCCTGGCCGGCGTTACCCACCTTCTGGTTTCCGTGCCCCCGGACAAGGATGGCGATCCGGTGCTGGACCTTCACGGGGCGGAACTTGCCGCTGTCCGGGACCTGCGTTGGGCCGGGTACCTGTCCACCACCGGCGTCTATGGAGACACGGGTGGAATGGCGGTGGACGAAAGCGCCGCCCTCGATCCCACCTCGGAACGCTCGCGCCAGAGGGTGGCGGCGGAGGAGGGGTGGCGGGGGCTGGGATTGCCCCTGCACGTGTTCCGCCTTTCCGGCATCTATGGGCCGGGGCGCAGCATGCTGGACAAGGTGAGGGACGGGACCGCCCGGCGAATCCACCGGCCCGGCCACCGGTTTTCCCGCATCCACGTGGAGGACATCGCCGCCGTCCTGCGGGCCTCCATGGCCCAGCCCAATCCGGGCACCGTCTACAATGTGGCCGACGATGTGGCGGCGGCGGCGGCGGATGTGACCGAATTCGCCTGCCGTTTGTTGGCGGTTGAACCGCCGCCCGTCATTCCCTTCGACGATGCCGCCAAGGACATGTCGCCCATGGCCCTCAGTTTCTGGCGGGACAACCGCTTGATCAATAATTCCCGCATGAAAACGGAGCTAGGGGTGAATCTGGCCT
>JAJRSS010000145.1 GCA_024278615.1 Alphaproteobacteria bacterium | reverse complement strand
GATCGAAAATACCGCCGCCCTGGAGGCCAACCTGCTTTCCGGCGCCATTCATATGATCGCCGGCGAGTTGGGGCTGACCATCGACCAGGCCCTGGCCTTCGAAAAACGCCACGGCGACCGCTACAAATTCATCTACAAGCCGGGGCTGATTTATGAACACCTGGACCTGAACCTGGACAATCCCATCCTCAAGGACAAGCGGGTGCGCAAGGCCCTGATCCACGCCATTGACCGGGAAGCCATCAGCCGGCAGTTGTTTGAGGGGCGGCAGCCGGTGGCCCACTCCAGCGTCAGCCCCCTGGATTGGGTGTACGCCAAGGACCTGCCCAAATACGACTACGACCCGGAGAAAGCCGCCCGGCTTCTCGACGAGGCGGGGTGGTCGACCTTGAAACAGGGCGTCCGCCGCAACGCCCGGGGCGAGGCCCTGAGCCTGGAGATCATGACCACCGCCGGCAACCGCACCCGGGAACTGGTCGAACAGGTCCTGCAAAGCCAGTGGAAAAAACTGGGCGTGGACGTGCGAATCCGCAACCAGCCGGCCAGGGTATTCTTCGGCCAGACGGTAACCGAGCGGAAATTCACCGCCATGGCCATGTTCGCCTGGATCAGTTCGCCGGAAAACGTGCCCAGGACCACTCTCCATTCAGACCATATCCCGACGCCGGACAACAACTTCGCCGGCCAGAATTACACCGGATTCGCCAACCCCGAGATGGACCGGTTGATCGAGAAAATCGAGGTCGAGCTGGACCGGGACAAGCGGGCCGCCCTGTGGCGGCGGCTGCAGGAAATCTATGTGGAGGAACTGCCGGTGATCCCCCTTTACTTCCGGGCCAATCCCTATGTGCTGCCCAAGAACCTGACCGGCGTCGTCCCCACCGGCCACCAGTACCCCACCACCCTATGGGTGGAAAACTGGGCACTGTCCCCTTAACCATGAAATTCCCGGTATTTTCTCCATCTACCGGAATAAACTATTTATTTTCAACACATTGGCCATCACATACGGTTAGGCCGGGATGTGGTTTCATGGGCTTGTCGTTAAGGAATGTACAACAAAGCGGATCATTCCGCGGGAGATGAAAATGGCAATGTTTATTTCCGGCGATGGTTTTGGCGGCATGAAGCACGAGGTTCACGGGATCAAGAAGGTGGCCATGAAGTGGGCGGACCTAACCTGGGTTTTGTTCGCCATTTTGGGACTCGCCTCCGCCTCGTACGGGCTCACCAAACTTTTGGCCTTCAGCCTCCATTAAGCAACCTGCCACCATTCCTGGCCTATCGGCCCCCTCCGGCCCCGGAACTCCATCCGGGGCCAGCGGCGCATCCTTGTTTTTCGCCTGAGTCCCTTTTCCTTGAAGGGATGCTGGAGTAATCGAGCACCCCCTTCCACCGGACATCCTTGCGATACCCATCCCCCGTCGTGCATTCTCGTGGCGGATTGGTTTCGCCTGAATGGGAGCCCGACGGGGAGGACGACTTGAGCCGCCACCTGATCGACCGTCTGTTCCAATCGATCATCGTGCTTGCGGTGATGTCCTTCGTCATCTACGGCCTCATGGGGCTGATGCCCGGCGACCCCATAGACCTGATGATCAGCAGCAACCCGGACGTCACGTCGGAGGATGCCGCCCGCCTGCGGGCGCTCTACGGCCTGGATAAGCCCATAACGGAACGCTACTTCAACTGGCTGAAGGCGGCCCTGGGCGGCGACTTCGGATATTCCCGCATCCACGCCAAGCCGGTTCCCGATGTTCTTTTCCCGGCCCTGGGCAATACGGTGATCCTGCTCGGGCTGAGTGTCGTGTTGTCGCTGCTGATCGGCTTGCCGGCGGGGATCAGGGCGGCGGTGCATCCCTATTCAAAAACCGATTACACCATCAACCTGGCCGCCTTCGCCGGTATTTCCGTCCCTCCCTTCTGGCTGGCGTTGCTGTTGATCATTGTCTTCGCCGTTATATTGGGAGTGCTGCCGGCGGGCGGCATGGGCACGGTGGGGGATACCGGTTTTTGGGACAGCCTGAAGTTCCTGGTCCTGCCGGTGGCCAGCCTGACCATCGCCAGCGTCGGCGGCCATACCCGGTACATGCGCGCCGCCATGATGGAAACCTTGCGCCAGGACTACATCCGCACCGCCCGGGCCAAGGGGTTGAACGAGCGCCAGGTGGTTCTGGGCCATGCGCTGCGCAACGCCATGATTCCCGTGGTCACGATCGTCGCCCTGGATTTCGGCGCCTTGTTTTCCGGGGCGCTGATTACGGAAACCATCTTCGCCTATCCGGGCATGGGCCGGATGATTTTCGACGCCATCATGGGCAACGATTTCAATCTGGCTCTGGTGGCGTTGCTGTTCGCCACCCTGTTGACGCTGGTCGGAAACTTCCTGGCCGACGTGGCCTACGTCTGGCTTGATCCACGCATTACCTTTCATCAGGTGGAAACATGAACCCCCTGGTCCGCCCCGGAAGCATGGCGGCGTTGACCCTGCGCCGGTTTTTCCGCCACCGGCTGGCCATCGCCAGCGCCATCGTATTGGTCCTGTTCGCCATCCTCGCCCTGGCGGCGCCGCTGATTGCCGCCGCGCTTGGAGCCGACGGTGAAGAAGTCAACCTGTTCAACCGGTTTGCCGCGCCGTCGGGGGATCATCCGCTGGGCACCGATGAACTGGGCCGGGACGTCCTGGTGCGCCTGCTCAAGGGCGGCCGCGTTTCCCTGTTCGTGGGCTTGAGCGCCGCCGTCATCGCCGCTGTCTTGGGCACCGTCATCGGGCTTGTTTCCGGTTATCACGGCGGCCGGCTTGACGGTTTCCTGATGCGTTTTACGGACGGCATCATCGCCCTGCCCCTGCTGCCCCTGCTGATCGTGCTGGCGGCGTTGGACCTGAACAAGCTGGGGCTGCCGGACTTCATCCTGGAATCCGGCAACGTCAGTCTTTACCGCATCGTCATTATCGTCGCCTTGGTGGGGTGGACCACCGTCGCCCGCCTGGTCCGCGGATCAGCCTTGTCGCTCCGCCAACGGACTTTCGTCCTCGCCGCCCGGGCCCAGGGCGCCGGCGCCTTGCGGATCATGACCGTCCATATCCTGCCCAACCTGGCTTCGCCGATCATCGTCGCCACCACCCTGACCACGGGTAACGTGATCCTGCTGGAATCGGTGCTGAGCTTTCTTGGCCTGGGTATCCAGCCGCCCATCCCCAGTTGGGGCAACCTGCTGACCAACGCCCAGGAACTGATCTGGACGGCGCCGGCCTTGGCTTTTTATCCGGGCACCTTGATCTTCATCACCGTCATCGCCTTCAACTTCCTGGGCGACGGCATACAGGACGCCCTCGACCCCAAGGCGGTGGAACGATAAACGCACCCTAATGGGACATGAGCACCGGCATGGTCATGTGATCCATCATGTGGCGGGTGACGCCGCCCAGCACCAGTTCGCGCCAGCGGGAATGGCCGTAGGCCCCCATGACCAAAAGGTCGATACCGTCGTCGGCGGCCCGCGACAGCAAAAGGTCGCCGACGCTGATATCGTTGGCGGTCAGGCGTTGGGCTTCGACCTTGATGCCGTGGCGGGCGAGATGCAGGCTGATATCGGCGCCGGGGATATCGCCGTGCCGGGATGGATCTGAATTGGGATTGGCCGCCAGCACAGTGACCTTTTTGGCCTTCTCCAGAATGGGCAGGGCGTCATGGACCGCCCGCGTCGCCGAACGGCTGCCGTCCCAGGCAATCATAACGCGTTGACCCAAATTTTCGTAAGCGCCCACATAGGGAACCAGAAGCACGGGGCGGCCCAGGGTAAGAACCAGCCGGTCGGCCATGTCTTCCATGTCGGCCCCTGAATTCCCATCGGAATCCCGCTGGCCGAGCACCGCAAGATCGCTGTACCGGGCGTGGACCTGGATCGCCTCACCCTTGCCCCCTTCAACCCGTCGCCATTCATAGCTGACACCGGCCTTTTCCGCCTTGGGCCTAAACATGGCTTCCGCTTCATCCGCCATCTGGCCAAGAGTTGCAGCCTGGGCCTGCCAGACCTCCTCGCTGATCTGCGCATCGACATAGGGCGGAATATAGGGCCGTTTGATAATATAGAGCCCAACCAAGTGGGCCTGGTGATCAGTGGCCAGACGAAGGGCCGTATCCAGCCGGGCTTCGCACGGCTTGTTGCTGTCCATATGGACCAGAATATCTTTGAGCGACATGATGTCCCAACCAATTCAGGAGGTTTTCGAATAGAGGAATTATACCACTTTTTGCGTTTTATTGTAATGGTTTCGCCATCGAGAGCCGGCCGGCGCTTAACCGGGGGTTGAGAGGGCGCCAGCTTTTCGGCGACTGTGAAATTACCCTATGCGCGGGTGGCAACCACGACTGGGAATTCACCCGCGATGGAAAACGCACCAGCCCTGGACCTCCGTGGATCTCACCCGCCGGAAACCGCTCAGGTTAGCGGTTTGCATAAGAGTCCAGTCTGTTTATCGCATACTTTCCTGTATCCGTGAGTCCTATTCGCTCTTTCCCAAGATTGTATTCATTTGAGGCGCAGCCTGATTTTCGCTTTGTTTATAAGCAGTTTCATTGTTTATTAAGATGCGGAACCAGCATCTTCCGGGATCTCGCAGGGAAATCGATACAATTGCTTGAGGTTGCCGGGTGAATCATGTACGGATTCTTACGTACTTCGCGCATGCTTGGATTGCCTGGGCATGCCACGATAAGTAGAGATTGTTAATTCAGGGAGGATACCTAAGTGAAAACCACCATTCGAGTACTTACGGGCATTGCGGCGGCAGCCCTTATTTCCACCTCCGCCAGCGCCGGCACTCTTGCCGACGTTAAAGCCAAAGGCTTCGTTCAGTGCGGCGTCAGCCAGGGCCTGCCCGGCTTCTCCAACCCCGATGAGAGCGGCAATTGGACCGGTCTCGACGTGGATATGTGCCGCGCTATCGCCGCCGCCGTTCTTCGGGACGCCAGCAAAGTGAAATACAGTCCCCTGTCGGCGAAAGAGCGTTTCACCGCATTGCAGTCCGGTGAAGTGGATGTTCTTTCCCGCAACACCACCTGGACCCTGGTCCGCGACACCGCGTTGGGCCTCAACTTCGCCGGCGTCAACTACTATGACGGTCAGGGCTTCATGGTCCGCAAGGACAGTGGCATTAAGAACGCCAAGGAATTGGGCGGCGCCAGCGTTTGCGTCAACATCGGCACCACCACCGAGTTGAACATGGCCGATTTCTTCCGCGCCAACAGCTTGGAATACAAGCCGGTCGTGTTCGAGAAGGCCGACGAAGTTGTCGCGGCTTACGACTCCGGCCGTTGCGACGTGTACACTACTGACCAGTCCGGTCTGGCCGCACAGCGCATCAAGCTGAAAAACCCCAACGATCATATGATCCTGCCGGACGTTATTTCCAAGGAGCCCCTGGGCCCGGTGGTCCGCCACGGCGACGACCAGTGGTTTGATGTTGTCAAGTGGACCCTGTACGCCATGCTCGAAGCAGAGGAATATGGCGTCAATTCCCAGAATGTTGCTTCCTTGAAAGGTTCCAAGAGCCCGGTGATCAAGCGCCTTCTGGGCGTCGAAGGCGACCTTGGCAAGAACCTGGGCCTGGACTCCGAATGGGCCTTCCGCATCATCCAGCAAGTCGGCAACTATGGCGAAAGCTTTGAACGCAATGTCGGCCCCAATACCACCTTGCAACTTCCCCGCGGGGTTAACAACCTGTGGAACAAGGGCGGATTGATGTACCCCATGCCGGTTCGGTAATCCGGATATACTATGCAATGCAGGAGCGTGCCCGGCCTTCATGGCCGGGCACGAACCTTGCCCACCCACGGCCTTAATCATAAAAACATCGGGAGGCGTCCGTGGCCGCGGAGACCAAACATGCAGCCATGCCGGCGAAACCGCCGATATGGAACGACCCCCGGTATCGCGCGATTTTTTTCCAGATTTTAGTTCTGGGCGCCGTTATCGGCGGCAGCGTTTACCTGGTCAACAACACTATCACCAACCTTGAAAAACGAGGTATCGCCTCCGGGTTCGGGTTCCTGGAACGAACCGCCGGGTTCAGTATTTCCTTGAGCCTGATCGAATATTCGGAGGAAATGAGCTACGGTCGCGCCTTCCTGGTCAGCGTCATCAACACCATCATGATATCGGTCATCGGTGTTTTCTTCGCCACCATCCTTGGATTTATTGTCGGCATAGCGCGCCTTTCCAGCAACTGGCTGATCTCCAAAATCGCTGCCGTTTACATTGAAATCCTTAGAAATATCCCCCTGCTGCTGCAAATTTTCTTCTGGTATTTCGCCATGCTCGGCGCCTTGCCGGGACCGAAGCAGAGTGTGGTGGTTTTTGATTTATTCTTCCTCAACAAGCGGGGGATGTACTCTCCCAAACCTATATTCGAAGACGGGTTTTCCCTGATCGTCATTGCCTTTATTCTGGCTGTCGTGGCGGTTATCTTCGTCGCCCGCTGGGCCCGCAAGCGCCAAGACGAAACCGGCGAACAGTTTCACACCGTGTACGTTTCATTGGGCATCTTGGCCGGACTGCCGTTGGTGGCGGCGATTATCACTGGTTTCCCGCTGTCCTGGGATTATCCGGCGCTCAAGGGCTTCAACTTCAAGGGTGGCTTGGAGATGATCCCCGAATTCGTCGGCCTGTTGATCGCCCTTGTCATGTATACGGCATCCTATATCGCTGAAATCGTTCGCGCCGGGATCATGGCGGTCAGCCACGGACAGACCGAAGCCGCCTATTCGGTGGGCCTGAAACCGGGACCCACGTTGCGCCTGGTAATTATCCCCCAGGCGTTGCGTGTCATCATCCCGCCACTGACCAGCCAGTACCTGAACCTGACCAAGAACTCCTCCCTGGCGGCGGCCATAGCCTACCCGGACCTGGTGCTGGTGTTTGCCGGGACGGCCCTCATGCAAACCGGCCAGGCAGTGGAAATCATCGGCATGACCATGGCGGTGTACCTTACCCTCAGCCTGCTGATTTCCGGGTTCATGAACTGGTACAACCAGAAAATGGCGTTGGTGGAGCGGTAGGCCATGACCATGGAGCAGAAAACCTATGAGGTCGGCGCCCATCCGGACCTGGAACCGCCCATAACCACCGTCGGCGTGATCGGCTGGGTTCGGGCTAATCTTGTATCAACGCCTTTCAACGCCATTCTGACGATCGTCTCCCTTTATCTTATCTATATTTCGGTCGTTCCTTTTATTGAGTGGGCCTTTATCGACGCCATTTGGGAAGGGAGTTCAGACGCCGTATGCCGCAACGAAAACGGCGGGCCGAAACCAGTCGCCTGTTGGGTTTATATCGATGTCTGGTTCAAGTTCATCATGTATGGACGATATCCGGTGGAGGAACTGTGGCGCATCAACCTAGCCTACATCATCGCCTTGGCCGCCGCCGTACCCCTGTTCATTCCCGGTTTCAAATACAAGCACTGGATTGGGGTTTTCCTGCTCTTTGTTTACCCCGTCATCGCCTATTTCCTTTTCGTCGGGGATTCCTTTGGACTCCCCCAGGTAGAAACCCCCCTTTGGGGCGGCATGTTCCTGACCCTGGTCATCGCCATCAGTGGCATCGTCGCCTCCCTGCCCATCGGCATCGTACTGGCCCTGGGCCGGCGATCGGACATGCCAATTGTCAAGGCCATCTGTATCGGCTTCATCGAATTCTGGCGCGGCATTCCATTGATCACCGTCCTCTTCATGTCTTCGGTCATGTTCCCGCTGTTCATGCCCGAAGGCATGAATTTCGACAAGCTGATCCGGGCGTTGATCGGCGTCATGCTATTTTCCTCCGCCTACATGGCCGAAGTGGTGCGCGGCGGCCTGCAGGCCATCCCCAAGGGCCAGTATGAGGCGGCGCAGTCATTGGGCCTGAGTTACTGGAAAATGATGGGCCTGATCATTTTGCCCCAGGCGTTGAAACTGGTGATCCCGGGTATCGTCAACACCTTTATCGGCCTGTTCAAGGATACCACCCTGGTCCTCATCATCGGCCTTTTCGACCTGCTTGGCGCCGTTCAGGCCACCTTCACCAACCCCAAATGGGGTGGATTTCATACGACAGGTTACGTCTTCGCCGCGTTCGTGTTCTGGGTATTCTGTTTCAGCATGTCCCGGTACAGCCAGCACCTGGAAAAGAAACTGCATACCGGCCACTAGAATTCTCGGAGGAAACAATGTCTGAAACAGCGCTGCAATCACAAACGGAAATGACCGTTTCCAATGACGCCATTATCCAGATGATCAACGTGCACAAGTGGTTCGGGCAGTTCCATGTGCTGAAAGACATCAACCTTACTGTCAATAAAGGCGAACGAATTGTTATCTGCGGTCCTTCCGGGTCAGGAAAATCGACGCTGATCCGGTGCCTCAACCGCCTGGAGGAACACCAAAAAGGCCAGATCATTATCGAAGGAACGGAGCTCACCGGCGATCTGAAACACGTGGAACAGATCCGCCGCGAAGTGGGCATGGTGTTCCAGCATTTCAACCTGTTTCCCCACCTGACGGTTTTGGAAAACCTGGCGCTTGCTCCCATTTGGGTGCGAAAGATGCCCCGGGCCGAGTCCGAGGAACTTGCCATGAAGTACCTTACACGGGTGAAAATACCCGAACAGGCGGCGAAATACCCAGGCCAGCTTTCCGGTGGCCAGCAGCAGCGGGTCGCTATTGCCCGCTCCCTGTGCATGAACCCCAAGGTCATGCTTTTCGACGAACCCACATCGGCGCTTGATCCGGAAATGATCTCCGAGGTGCTGGATGTGATGGTCAATCTGGCGGAATCGGGCATGACCATGATCTGCGTCACCCACGAAATGGGGTTTGCCCGCAAAATCGCCAACCAGGTCATCTTCATGGATGAAGGCGAAATCATCGAAGTAAACGATCCGGAAAATTTCTTCAACAACCCGCAGAGTGACCGCACCAAGTTGTTCCTGAGCCAGATCCTGGCTCATTAATTTCGGCCGGCTAAGAATTCTCCATGAATTGCCGGGGATCGACGATGGTTTCGGTTTCCTGCCGGTAGGACACGAAACCCGCCCGCAGGTACATCTTCAGGGCGCTGGGATGATCCAGGGTGCAGGTATTTACCCATAGCCGGTCCGGCTTGCGGCTCCATGCCTCGTCAATCATCGCCCTCAAAAAATACCAGCCCAATCGTCGGCCGATAAATTCCGGCATCAGGCCGAAGTAGGCCAATTCCACATCCGGATTTTCGTGGAAATCCAGTTCGCCGTAGCCGGCGGGTACGCCGCCCACGTACAAGACATAAATTTCCACGTCCGCGGATTGAACGATGGCGGCCAGGGTTTCGTCGTCCATCAGCCGCCGCTCGTACCACGACCAGGGACCGCCCACCGTGTTATAGAGAAACCGATAAAAGGAAACGGTGGGTTCGTCGGCCTTGAGCAGGGCCAACTTCACAAGCGGCGGCGGCGGCGGCGGCGCGGCGGGCGGTTCGGTCATTTCCAGGTAGGTAATGACCGTTTCAATTTTTCCTTCCGGTACATCCATTTAACTTATTGTTCTTCCCTGATTAAACGTCGAGCCATGACGATGCGGGGTTCGCATTCGTAACCGATGGCCTGGTAGAAATTCCGTACCTTTTCATTGGCATCCCGGATCATCAGGTTGACCTTGGGCACGCCTCGATCCTTCAACCACGCTTCCGCATGGCGCACCATCTTCCGCCCCATTCCCTGTCCTTGCGCGTCCGGAGCGACGGCCAGATAGTAAATCCAGCCCCGGTGACCATCGTGACCGGTCATCACGGCGGCGGCGAGTTGATCCCTATCTTGACCGACAAATAGTTCCGCGTCGGCCGAAGCCAGGCAAAACGCCACATCCCCGGCTGGATCATTTTGGGGAACGATCAGGCTGCATTTCCGCCAAAGGGATATCAGGGCGTCGAAATCGGTTTCCCGATAAGGACGAATTGAAAGCGCCACGGGTTTCTCATCCATTGTCGGCATGGTTGGTCAATCATATCCGCCATTGGCGCTCGCCCAATGCCCCCAGGGGAGGCCGTGGGCAAGGCAGTCAACGCATGCTGGAAAGGTTGGCAATCAACACGTTATTTGCCTGGCGAATTTCCTTGGCGATCTTGTGAGCGATGTCCTGGTCGGCCGAGGCGCAGTTGAGGGCCGCGTCCACGCATTCGCTCCTGACATCGAGAACCGCCTTGATCACCGCCTGTTCAACGGCCCTGACCGCCTGCTCCGTCTGCTCCTTGCTGGGGGTCGTGCCGAGGGCCGCGAATATTTGGCTTGCCGCGGCGCTGGAGTATTTCCTTATGTTGTCTGTCACCGGAACCCGCCTCCCCGAAATTTCATCTTGGGCAACCCTACCATGATGCAGGTGTCGAACCAACGGGGTGAAAAGCCCTTTCTTGCGGCCCGCGCCCGGGGTATTGCTTGGCCGCCCGTGGTATCATCCGGCGGGCGAAGTGGCTGACGAGGAAAAAACCGTGCCCGAAAGTTCCCTATTGGACATTGCCGCCCTGGTGCTGACTTTAGCGGCGGTGTTCGGATATATCAATCACCGGTGGATGAGGCTCCCCCAGTCTATCGGCCTGGTCATTATCGCGCTTTTAGCCTCTCTCGGCGTTATCCTGCTGGATATCCTGGTTCCGGCCCTGGGGTTTCAGGAAGCCGTGCGGAGAACCTTGGAACGGATTGATTTCCAAGAAGCGTTGATGAAAGGGATGCTCAGCTTCCTGTTATTCGCCGGCGCCCTGCATGTGGATCTGGGCAACCTGTTTAATCGCAAGTGGGCCATCGGCACCATGGCGACGGCGGGCGTTCTTCTGTCCACCGCCATCGTCGGGTTCACGATCTATTTTGCCGTTGGGCTGACCGGTCTTCAAATCCCGCTTATTTACTGCCTGGTTTTCGGCGCCCTGATTTCCCCCACCGATCCGGTCGCCGTGCTGGGCATTCTGAAAACCGTGACCGTGCCCGATACCTTGCGGGCCAAGATAGCCGGGGAAAGCCTGTTTAACGATGGCGTTGGCGTGGTGTTCTTCACCATCATCGCCGCCATCGCCGCCGGTGGCACGCCGGTTACGGCGGTGGATATCGGCATCCTGTTCGCCCAGGAGGCCTTGGGCGGCGCGGCCCTGGGCCTTGCCAGCGGCTACCTGTGCTACCGGGCCATGAAGTCCATCGACGAGCATAACCTTGAAGTGCTGATTACCCTGGCCCTGGTCATGCTGACCTACAGCATCGCCCTTGCCCTTCACCTTTCCGGCCCCATCGCGGTGGTTGTCGCCGGGCTGCTGATCGGCAACCATGGCGCCCAGTACGCCATGAGCGACACCACCCGCGACCATGTTCAGAAATTCTGGTCATTGATCGATGAAATCCTGAACTCGGTCCTCTTCCTGCTCATCGGCTTCGAGGTCATTGCCCTCACCTTCAGCCGAGAGTTTATCCTCGCCACCGTTATCGCCATACCGCTGGTATTGGCGGCCCGGTTTGTCAGTGTAGGCGCACCACTGGTTATTCTGGGGCTGAAGCGCTACTTTACCAAAGGGTCCATACCGGTTCTGACCTGGGGCGGGCTCAGGGGCGGCATATCGGTTGCCCTGGCGCTGTCCCTGCCCGATGTGCCGGCCAAGGACGCGATCCTGGCGATGACCTATGGGGTAGTCATTTTTTCCATCATTATCCAGGGATTAACGGTAAAAAAGCTGGTACGGAAACTGCTCGCACCGGAATAATCAAGCGGCCCTCCCCTAAGTTCCAGTGGCATTTACCAAATATTCATTGGAAAAATACTAAGAATTCTC
>JAJRSS010000144.1 GCA_024278615.1 Alphaproteobacteria bacterium | reverse complement strand
TTCAGCTTACCAGGACATCGGTGACGAATTTAACCCCTGGGTAACCCAGGGTCATCAGCAGGTAAGCCAGCAGCACCAGCCGCGCCGCCAGCCGCCCGCGAACGCCGCTGTGAAAGTGGGCGATAAGCAGCCATCCGATAACGACGAAAGACGTGACCGTGAGCACGGTCTTGTGGTCGAAGGTCAGCAGGACGCCGGTTTCCCGGTATTGGGTCGCCATGCCGGTTGCCAGGCCAAGGGCCAGGACCACTTCGCCCAGGATCAACAGGCGCACCATCAGTTCCTCGCAATCGGCCACCGAGGGCAGCAACCGGGTCAGGCTTGTCGGGCGCTTGGATTTCAGGGCCTTTTCCTGAAGGAAGGCGGCCAGGCCGGCCAAGGCGGCGATGGTGACCAGGGCGTAGGTGGCGACCGACATGAAAATGTGAATCTGGATCCACCCCTCCGGCGCCGCCGCCAGGGTCTGGCCCGGAGCCTGCTGCCAGACCGTGGCGAGAAGGCCGAGCGCCAGCATGTAAGGCACGACCAGGCAGGTCAGCCGCCAGGCATGAGGCACCAGCACGGTGATGGCGGCGAAGATGACCATACTGGCGGCGATGGTGACCCAAAGGGTGGTCGAAAGCCCGGTTCGCCAGGCGTTGGCGGTCTGCACCACCGCCCAGGCCAGGGGGCCGGCCACGGCGACCGCCAGCAAGGCCCAATACAGGACATCCCGATTGTTGCTTTCCCGGTGGGAAACCACGATTACGGGGACCAGGGACAACAGGGCGGATAAGCTGAGGATCAGGTTTTGCGACATGGTTCCAGCGGGTGCTTGTCGACGTCGGTGTTTTGCCAAGTCTGGACCAAGACTAAGCCAGCGCCAAGTCCCTATCCTCTATCACATTCAGGCACAATAGGGGGGTGTATGATCATCTTTTTGTTTTGGGGTCAGGTCCGGTATAACCCTCCGGTCGATGTGCGCCGGATAACCGCTGTCGCATAGGAGGCATGGGAGGATTAAGAGCATGAGCCAGTGCATTGCCCTGGTGGTCGCCGCCGGCCGGGGGCACCGGGCCGGTGATGGGGCGCCCAAGCAATACCGGTCGATCCTCGGACGCTCGGTGCTGCGCCGGGCGGTGGAGCCCTTTCTCGCCCATCCCGGCGTCGATACCGTGCGCCCGGTAATTCACCCCGACGACCGGGAGCTGTTTGACGCCGCCACCACTGGGCTTGACCTGCTGGAGCCGGTTTCGGGAGGGGCCAGCCGGCGGGAATCCGTACGCCTGGGGCTGGAAAGCCTGACAGAATTGGACCCCGGCAAGGTATTGATCCACGACGCCGCCCGGCCCTTCATCGATGCCGGCATGATCACCCGTGTCCTTGAGGCATTGGAGAAAAGCCCTGGCGCCATCCCCGCCCTGCCCGTCAACGATACCCTGAAGCGGGGGACGGGAGGGAAAATTACGGGCACCGTGGACAGGGCCGGGTTGTGGCGGGCGCAAACGCCCCAGGGGTTTCGGTTTGACGGAATCCTGTCCGCCCACCGGCAAGCCCATTCCAGGGTTGGCGGGGCTCCTGATGGCGGGGTCGAACTGACCGATGACGCCGCCGTGGCCGAAAAAGCGGGCCTGGCGGTGGCCCTGGTCCCGGGCAGCGAAGAAAACGTCAAACTGACCTCCGAAGACGATCTTCAGCGGGCCGGGGACCGGCTGGGCGCGGCAACCGTGCGCACCGGTTTCGGTTTTGACGTCCACCGCTTCGGCGCCGGCGATCATGTCATGCTGGGCGGCGTCGCCATTCCCTTCGAGGCCGGCCTGGAAGGCCATTCCGACGCGGACGTGGCCCTGCACGCCCTGACCGACGCCCTGCTGGGGGCGATCGGCGCCGGTGATATTGGCGCCCACTTTCCCCCCACACAGGCGGAATGGAAAGGCGCTGCGTCGGACATTTTCCTCCGCAAGGCCGGCGACCTGGTGGCCGGGCGGGGCGGCGGTATCGCCAACCTGGACCTGACGGTGATCTGCGAAAAGCCCAGGATCGGGCCCCACCGGGCGGCCATGGTGGCCAGGGTGGCGGAAATCCTGGGTCTCGATGAAAGCCAGGTCAACGTCAAGGCGACAACCACCGAGGGTCTCGGCTTCACCGGACGGGGTGAAGGAATCGCCGCCCAGGCGGTCGCAACAGTATTGTTGAATAACAACTGATAATTTTAGTTTTTTAATAACAAAGATTAAGTTGTTTGCTGGCCGATCCATTGCAGGTAGTCCGGGTTTCCGGCGGCGATGGGCAGGGCGACGACACAGGGGCAGTCATAGCTGTGCATCTCCCTCACCAAATCCACCAGTCGGCCCACCCTTTCTTCCCGGGTCTTGAGGATGAGGATCACTTCCTCGGCTTCTTCGATGGCGCCCCGCCAGCGGTAGATGGATCGAACCCCCGGCAATAGGTTGGCGCAGGCGGCCAGGCGTTTTTCCACCGCCGCCCGGCCGATGGCGGCTGCTTCTTCTTCAGAGCCGACAGTGACGTAGATAAATTCCATTGGCAAAATACCCTCCTCCTGGCCGCCGAAATGCCCTACCATGGCGCTATAAAAATAACACGGGAAAGAGGAGTGTAATCCACGG
>JAJRSS010000143.1 GCA_024278615.1 Alphaproteobacteria bacterium | reverse complement strand
CTCGGCTGCCGCTTCATGACCTCGTTCCGCGGCGTCATCGACCAGGGGCGGGTGCGGGCCGGGGACTGGGTGGCGGTGCACGGCTGCGGCGGCATCGGCCTGTCGGCGGTGATGATCGCCGCCGCCGCCGGGGCCAACGTGGTCGCCGTCGATATCGACCCGGCCAAGCTGGAACTGGCGAAAAAGGTCGGTGCCCGGGCGCTGGTCAACGCAGCGTAAATCGACAAGCCGGTAAGGGCGGTGAAATCGGCCGCCGGTGGCGGGGTGGACGTGTCCATCGACGCGCTGGGTATCATCGAGACCTGCCAGAACTCCATCAGGTCGCTGAAGAAACGGGGCCGCCACGTGCAGATCGGCATTCCCGCCGGCGACCAGGCGGCGGTGCCCATCGTCATGGACTTGGTGATGGCCAAGGAACTGGAGATCGTCGGCAGCCACGGCATGCCGGCCGGCGATTACGGCGCCATGCTGGGCATGGTGGCGGCGGGCGTCCTGAAGCCGGAACGACTGGTCACCGGCACCGTGCCCCTGGAACAGGCCGGCGACGTGCTGGCCGCCATGAGCCAATACGAGGTCATCGGCGTCACCGTGATCGACCGGTTCTAAAGGGGAACCGGGTTGGCCTTGGCCAGCCGGTCCAGGTCCATCAAAACCTGAATAATGCCTTCCAAGGCATTGAAGGGTATCATGTTAGGACCGTCGCTGGGTGCCTTGTCCGGGTCCGGGTGGGTCTCCATGAAGACCGCCGCCACGCCAACGGCGACCGCCGCCCGGGCCAGCACCGGGGCGAATTCCCGCTGCCCGCCCGAGGTGGTCCCCTGGCCGCCCGGCTGCTGTACCGAATGGGTGGCGTCGAAAACCACCGGGCAGCCAGTCCGGGCCAGGATCGGCAGGGCGCGCATGTCGGAAACCAGGGTGTTGTAGCCGAAGCTGGCGCCCCGCTCGCAGACCAGCACATTGCGGTTGCCGGCGCCTTCGATCTTGGCGACCACGTTGGCCATGTCCCAAGGCGCCAGGAACTGCCCTTTTTTAACGTTGATGGCCCGGCCCGTCTCGCCGGCGGCGACCAGCAGGTCCGTCTGCCGGCACAGGTAGGCGGGGATTTGCAGGACGTCCACCGCCTCGGCCACGGGGGCGCATTGTTCGGCGGCATGCACGTCGGTCAGCACCGCCAGGCCCGTGGTTTCGCGGATTTCGGCGAACACCGGCAATGCCTGGGCCATGCCGACGCCCCGGGGACTGCCGGCGCTGGTGCGGTTGGCCTTGTCGAAGGAGGTCTTGTAGATCAGCCCGATCCCCAAGCCATCGGTCATTTCCTTCAGCGCCTGGGCCGTTTCCAGGGCGTGATCCCGGCTTTCCATGGCGCAGGGGCCGGCGATCAGCACCAAGGGCCGATCGTTGCTGATGCTCAGGCGGCCGATGGTGACGGTGCGGGGCTGGATCATGGCTCCATGACCTTACACCAGCCGGGCCTGATCGACGGCGGCGGCGATGAACGAGGTAAACAGCGGGTGGGGCTCGAAGGGCCTCGATTTCAGTTCGGGATGGAACTGGACGCCGATGAACCAGGGGTGGCCCGGCAATTCGATGATTTCCGGCAGCACCCCGTCCGGCGACATGCCCGAAAACACCAGGCCCGCGTCCTCCATCTGCTTCCGGTAATTGGTGTTCACTTCGTAACGGTGGCGGTGGCGTTCATGGATCACCGCTTTATCGTAAATCTCCCGCACCCGGCTGCCCTCGCCCAAATGGCATTCATAGGCGCCCAACCGCATGGTGCCGCCCATGTCACCGCCCTGCTGGCGTTTGACCAGTTCGTTGCCCTTCAGCCATTCTGTCATCAGGCCGACCACTGGGTCCTGGCAGGGACCGAACTCGGTGGAGCCGGCGGTTTTGATGCCGGCCAGGTTGCGCGCCGCCTCCACCACCGCCATCTGCATGCCGAAGCAGATACCGAAATAGGGCACGTTCCGCTGCCGGGCGAAAGTCACCGCCGCCACCTTGCCCTCGGCCCCCCGTTCGCCGAAGCCACCCGGCACCAGGATGCCGTTTACTCCTTCCAGGTGCTGTACGGCGTCTTCCTGTTCGAAGACTTCCGAATCGATCAATATCAGCCTGACGCGCACATTGTTGGCGATGCCGCCATGGGCCAGGGCCTCGGCCAGGGACTTGTAGGCGTCGATCAGTACCGTGTACTTACCGACCACGGCGATGGTCACCTCGCCTTCCGGCTTCGTGACCCGCTCGATGATACCCTCCCAGCGGGCCAGGTCGGGGGACGGCGCGTCCAGCCGGAAGTACCGGCAGACCTGATCGTCCAGCCCCTCCCTGTGGTAGCTGCAGGGGACCCTGTAAATGGTATCGACATCAAGGGCGGGAATAACCGCTTCCTCGCGCACGTTGCAGAAAAGGGCGATTTTACGCCGCTCGGCTTCCGGGATCGGCCGGTCGCAGCGGCACAGCAATACATCCGGTTGAATCCCGACGCCCAGCAACTCCTTGACCGAATGCTGGGTCGGCTTGGTCTTGATCTCACCCGCGGTGGGGATATAGGGCAACAGGGTCAGGTGCAGATACATGGTGCGGTCGCGGCCCAGTTGGTTGCCCAACTGCCGGATGGCCTCCAGGAACGGCAGGCTTTCAATATCGCCCACCGTGCCGCCGATCTCGCACAAGACGAAATCCTCGTCGTCCAGGTCGGCAAGGACGAATTCCTTGATGGCGTCGGTAATGTGGGGTATGACCTGGATCGTGGCTCCCAGGTAGTCGCCGCGCCTTTCCCTGGCGATGACGTTGTAATAGATGCGCCCGGTGGTCACGTTGTCGCTTTGACGGCAGGAAACCCCGGTGAACCGTTCATAGTGGCCCAGGTCCAGGTCCGTTTCGGCGCCGTCGTCGGTGACGAACACTTCCCCGTGCTGATAGGGAGACATGGTGCCGGGATCGACGTTGATGTAGGGGTCCAGTTTCCTCAGGCGAACCTTAAACCCGCGAGCCTGGAGCAGCGCTCCCAAAACCGCAGACGCCAATCCTTTGCCGAGAGAGGAAACCACGCCGCCGGTGATAAAGATGAACCGCGTCATGGACGCAAAAAATACCTCAAACCGGCCGGCGGACAAAACGAAAAAGGCGGTGGCATCGCCGCCCAACTGAACATGTTGCGTTTGTCTTGGATTTCCGCGGTTAGCGGGGGTCTGTTACTGGGCCACCGGCGCCGAAGGTTCGGCTGAATTTTCCGGTTGCTCCACCGCTGGCGGCGGCGCATCGAGAATCGACTTGGTTTCTTTATTTCCTCCGGACAGAATGGCGAGCGCCATGCTGGTGGAAAAGAAGATAACCGCCAGCCCCGCCGTCGCCCGGGTCAGCAGGTTGGCGGTCGCCCGTCCGGTCAGGAAGCCACCCATGCCGCCTCCGCCGCCGCTGCCACCCATGCCCAGGCCACCGCCTTCACTGCGTTGGAGCAGCACTGTTCCGACGAGGGCGATGGCGACCAATAAATGGATAACAACGATAACGGTAATCATGGTTTCTTACATATCCTGCCGGGAGGCGGGGTCAAGTGGGGCCCATGGCGAACCCACCGGGGCGCGGCTCCGCTTTTAGTCCCTGGCGGGAGAAAAGACCAGAAATAACTACAGAATTAGCCGGCGGTACGGCCGACTGGCCCGATTCACGATGGGCAGGCCTGGGCGATGGCCCAGAAATCATCGGCTTTCAGGCTGGCGCCACCGATCAGGCCGCCATCCACGTCGGCCAGGGCCAGAAGTTCCCGGGCGTTGTCCGGCTTCATGGAGCCGCCGTAGAGGATGCGCATGGCGATGGCCTCCTTTTCTCCCACCTTTTCTCCCACCTTTTCTCCCACCTT
>JAJRSS010000142.1 GCA_024278615.1 Alphaproteobacteria bacterium | reverse complement strand
TTGATCCTGTGGGTGGATGCCTTCTGGCCCCGGCCCGGTGACGAAATCACCTTCACCCTTACGGATCAGTCGGGCAGGAAGGTTTTTGAATACCGGAAGACCGTCAAGAAGAAGCGCCCCCGGTCGGTTTTCTCCATCGGCCTTCAGCGAAAGAAGCCTGCCTGGCCGGTGGGCGTCTTGACCGGGGAAATCCGCCTTTTGCGCAGGGACGGCGTGATCGGCCGGGAGGAATACTCGATCACCCGGCAAGTCACCATTCGCTAAGTGCCCGGCCGCCGGCGGGATCGCTACTCCTTCTTGCGGGGGGCGGCTTTCTTGCGCCTTTTCTTTCGCGGCCGCCGCTCCACCAGGCGTGGCTTGCTGCGCAGCGTTTGGCGGCGCCGGGTGGGGAAGCCTTCCGGGCCCTCCGGGGTCTCGCCCCCTGACGCCTCGTCAAGCGACGCCTCCTCGAGAAAATCAGCCGCGTCGAAAAGCGCCGCCCGGTCGCCACGGGTGCGGCCGCGCCTTTCGATTTCGCGTAGGGTGCGAACCACCGTCGGGTGCCTGTCGGGGACCCGGCGGCGGTGACGCACATGGGCCCGGGAGATGGCCTTAAGACGCTTGACGATAGCGGCATGGGGATAGCGGTGCTCGCACCAAATCAGGTAAGCGGCCACCGTCCACGGATGTGCCGGCATGGGAGACAGCCGGCGGCCCCGACACCAGCGGACAAAATCCTGGAAGGCGCGGCGGTAAGTGGGCGTGGTCACGGGGCTGTTCCCGTCAACCGGGCGCTTTCGCCATCTTTCGCCGTTCCCGTGGTTAGGCCCGCCATCATAAATCCCGGCCAGGGAAAGCCTCCTCATGGGTTCGACTCATAGATTCAGACTTTTAACCGCTTGGGAACCCCCTAAATGAGCCCCGTTTAATGCAAGGATGGCATACGTCGCGGCTTCGGCCTGATCATCGATACCGGCGAAAGCCAACCAAGAGCGAGGTGAGCGGCCCCCTCCTCCAACACCTTCGGGACCTCGGGATGGGCTTGCGGTGAAAAAACCGGCCGGCTTGTTTTTGTTGAATGAGGCGTGTTCAAGTAAAAATTAGCAAGAACAATAGGTTAACCGTATCTTATTAAGGGCGTGAATTGACTGTCTATATAGTGTAGACTTTACATAATATTAAGGTCTAAAGCTGAAAATTAGGCGATAGACCAATATCGAGGCCGGAAAACGGCCCGCAAGCTTGAGGATAAGGAAGGGTTTAACCATGGCGCAGAGCCAACAGCCGCAAATGCCTATGGATCAAGGCAAAGGCGCCGGCGCGGCGGAAGCCCCGGGCCAGGAAGCCATTGGCGCCCAGGCTCTGGCGGATTTGAATATTTCCTGGCAGAGCGAAAGCGTGGATCTGGATATCCTCTTTGATTCCCTGGGCGCGGACAGTTCCACCGTTTCTTATTCCAAAGGCGCCGCCGAGGGCGGAATAATCGTCGGCGAGAGTACCGTGCCCCTGCCGGTCTCCCTGGACAGCCTGGAAGCCATGGATGACGCCGATCTGGCCGCCATCAGTTCCCAGGTTATCGCCGACCAATCCTGATCTGGCCCTAATCTGGCCCCATATTCAGCCGCAGCCTGCATTGCCTTGCGGAGTGAATACGTAGTTTTGCCCTGCACCTATCAGGATGCTTTTGCCGCCGGATGAAATAGGGCAAACTCCCCGCCGAGGAAGTTCGCTGGCGTTGGCGTTTCGGGTCCATGCGGCCGGGCGTGGCGTCAGTATTCAAGGTCTGGGAGGTATTCCGAAACCGTGTCCGAAAGAGAAACCGTTGACGTTTTGGTCATCGGTGGCGGCATCAATGGCGCCGGCATCGCCCGTGATTTTACCGGCCGCGGCCTCTCCGTGGTTCTCGCCGAACAAGGGGACCTGGGCCACGCCACTTCGTCGGCCAGCACCAAGCTGATCCATGGCGGCCTCCGCTACCTGGAATACTACGAATTCCGCCTGGTCCGCGAGGCGCTGAAGGAGCGTGAAGTGCTGCTCCGCGCCGCGCCCCACATCATTTCGCCGCTGCGTTTCGTCCTTCCTTACAACAAGTCCTTGCGCCCGGCCTGGTTCATCCGCCTGGGCCTGTTTCTATACGACCACCTGGGCGGGCGCGAAATTCTTCCCGGGTCCCACGGCATACGGTTCAGCGGTCACCCGGCGGGGGTGCCCCTGGCGCCCGGGTTCGACAAGGGATTCGTCTATTCCGACTGTTGGGTGGACGACGCCCGGCTGGTGGTGCTCAACGCCCGCGACGCCGCCGACCGGGGGGCCGAAATCCTGACCCGCACCAGGGTAGCGGCCGCCCAACCCATGGAAGATCACTGGCGGGTGACGCTCTCGCCGGTGCCTGATGACCAAGGCCCGGGGCGGGGTCCTAATTCTGATCCTGGCCGGGTGGTCCGTGCCCGGGCCCTGGTCAATGCCAGCGGCCCCTGGGTGGCCAAGGTGCTGGAAGAAACCCTGGGCCTGGAGCACGGCCAACGCATCCGCATGGTCAAGGGCAGCCACATCGTCGTGCCCCGCATGTTCGGCCACGACTATGCCTATATTTTTCAAAACCCGGACAAGCGCATCATTTTCGCCATTCCCTACCAGGGGGAATACACGCTCATCGGCACCACCGATGAGGATTATCACGGCGACCCGGGCAATCCGGTCATCAGCGAATCCGAAACCGCCTACCTGTGCCGGGCGGTCAGTGAATACTTCGCCAAGCCGGTAACGCCAAAGGATGTGGTCTGGTCCTATTCGGGAGTGCGTCCCCTCTATGACGACAATTCCAAGGATGCTTCCTCCGTTACCCGGGATTACGTACTGATCCTGAACGGGGACGGAAGAAGGAAAATGGAGCCGCCGGTGTTGTCCATCTTCGGCGGCAAGATCACCACCTACCGGCGCTTGGCGGAGCAGGCTTTTGACAAGCTGGCGCCTGCCATGGGCCGAGAAGGAAAGGCGTGGACCGCCGGTGTCCCCTTGCCGGGCGGGGATATGAAGAATTCCGATTTCGATCGTTTCCTTGAAGGCCTGAAGGGCCGCCACCCCTGGCTGCCGGTTGAACTGGCCCACCGCTACGCCCGCGCCTACGGCACCCGGGCGGAGGCGCTGCTGGGCGGTGCCGGGGACCTGTCCGGGTTGGGGGAGGACATGGGCGGCGGCCTATTTGAAGCGGAAGTCCGCTATCTGGTGGATCACGAATGGGCCATGACCGCCGAGGATATCCTGTGGCGGCGGTCCAAGCTGGGCCTTCGCGTATCCGCCGAAACCGTGGCCGCCCTTGAAACCTGGCTGAACGGAAATCCCGGCGGGGCGAAAGCGCCGCCGCCAAGGGAACCGGCGGGAGAAGAAATAGCGGCGCCATGATCGAACTGGTCAGCCGGAACATCCAATGGGGCCCGGGCCTGGACGGTGTGGTCGACCTGGCCCGGATCGTGGATACGGTTATGGCTATTGGCGAGGCGGACATTATTTGCTTTCAGGAAGTCACCCGCGACCTGACCGCCCTTGCCGGCAATGACGGCGCCGACCAGCCGGCGGTTATCGCCGGCCTGCTGCCGGACTTCGAGGCGGTTTACGGCCCCGGCCACCGGCGGCCACCATCTGCAGCGCCAGGCCGTGGAAGCGATTGTCGAACCCCCCGGGCGGCCCTCCACGGGCGGTGACCAACCACCTGGAATATTACGCCGCCGCTCATCGCCTGGCGCCGCTTGACGGCAAGACACCGCCTTTCGCCGATGCCTGGAGCACCCTTCACCCGGGCCTTCCCCATCCGCTCACCAGCAAGCAGCACACGGTGAACCCGCCCGCTTGCCTGGATTGCGTCTTCGTCACGCTGGACCTGGCCGACCGGTTACGCACGGTGGAAGTGGACAGAGACACGACGGCTTCGGACCACCAGCCCATCCATGTCGTCCGGCAAACGTGAACCGTCGGTCCGGGGTTAAACTTCTTTTTCCATGACCGCCCCGGCCAGCCAGCGGGCGGTGCGCAGCAGGCGG
>JAJRSS010000141.1 GCA_024278615.1 Alphaproteobacteria bacterium | reverse complement strand
GTTGAGCGAGGCGCAGACATCGGGAACGCTGTCGATCAGCGTGCCGTCCAGGTCGAAGAGGATGGAACCGGGCAATATGGCGGCGGGTGGCGGGGTCAATCGGGCCTCTCCATGGCGTTGATAACCGTGCGGGCCACCAGGGCGTGGCCTTCGGCGTTGTAATGATTAGGCGCGCGGAAGGGAAAAAGCGACGCCGGGTCTGGATGATCGGCGAAAGCGCGCCACAGGTCGATGAAAGGAATACCCGCCTGCCCGGCGATGGCCCGGACTGGCGCCAAATAAGGACCCGGCTGGGGGCCGGTTTCTCCGGCGAGGGAGTCAAAGCCGGGCAGATAGGCCAGATAAAGCGCCCCGCCCCAGTTCGAGACCACACGCTTGGCCTCCCGCAGAATACGATTGAACAGGGGATAATCGACCCGCCCGATCGTCGACGGCAGGCTCAGGCTGGCCCGGGTCCGGGCCAGGCCGATAAAGCTGATGACGGCCTGGAGGGGACCCGCCGAGGTACCCCCTTTTCCCGGGTTGTCGGCCAGTTGATTGTCAATATACGCCGTCAGGGCCCGGTCGGCCCCGGCGAAGCGGCGGGCCAGGTCCTGGCTGAAATCCGCTTCTTCCAGGTAGCGCATGAGCAGCGGGCTGCGGCGTTCCACCTCCAGGTTGCCGGGGATATCGTTGCCCTCGAAGAAAAACCAGACCACCACCGGCGGCGCCAGGGATGGCAGGAATTCCTTCAGGGCGGCCAGCATCATCAGCGGTCCGCTGCCCGATGTGCCCAGGTTCAGGGTATTGGCGCGCGCCGCGCCGATCCGGGAAACGAAGTTCTGCTCCCGCGGTACGCAATACCCCTGAACGAAGGAATCGCCGATCGCCGCCACCTCCACCTTGGCCCAGGATCCGGCGGGGTTGTTAAACCCGTATTCGTCGCTGTCATAGATGACGTATTCGCCGCTTTCATTGCACAGCACCGTCGTCACGCCGGCGATGCCGCCCAGGGGCAGGACCTCTTCTCCGCTCACCTCCACGGGCGAACGCAGGGCGCCGTCAACGTCCGTTCGCAGCAGGTAGGCGGGGAAAACGGCGGGGTAGGCCCGCGTGCCATCGCGGCGCAGGTCGGTGATCACGTCGTATCGGGTCCGGGTGTCGAAGGGGACGCCTTCGGGAATCGGCGTGTCGGCGGACCCGGCGGCAAAGGTCATATAGCCTTCAAAGGCGTACACCGCCGCGCCCAGGGACAGGGCCGAGACGGCGATGGTGCCTCGCCAGGCCGGCGGCAGGCGGCCGGCGGCGGCGAAAAAAACCAGCCCCGCCAGGGGCAGGCCGAGGAAGAAGGCGGTGCGCCCGAACCCGCTCAGCAGCCGGTCCTGATGATAAAGCACATAGCCTAAAACCAGGGCGCAAAGCACGGCCCCGGCGCCCAGGACCCCATTGGCCAACAGGGTCGAGCGGCGGCCCATTCAGTAGGTTCCCCACAGGGGATCGTCGTTCATCGCCGCTTCGACCCGGGCGATGTCTTGCGGGCTGTCGACGGAAAAATAGGGCCGGTAAGGGATGGGCGCCATGCGCTGGCGCATGCCGTTGTCGCAGATGCGGTTGGAATCGCAGGCTTCGGCTTTTTCCAGGGGGGATTCGGGCGTCTTGGTGAACCAGCGCAGGAATTCCCGGCGAAAACCGAAAATGCCGCCGACCCGCATGGCCCCCAGTCGCGGGGAAAATTCCTTGCAGAACGGAACCGGGGCGCGCGACGTGTAAAGCACGTCGCCCTTCAGGTCGTGGATGATCTTGACCATGTCCGGGTTCTCGAAAATGGATTGTTCGATGATGGGTACCGCCAGCAGGGTCCCCCTGACGGTTTCATCCTCGGCGAAGGGCCGGATCACCGCCTCGATCACGTCCGGACCCAGCAGGGGCTCGTCGCCCTGGACGCAGACGACGATGTCGTCGCCGGCCGCGTCCAGGCCGCATTTTTCCGCCGCTTCCGCCACCCGGTCCAGGGCCCGGGTGTGGGCGTCCGATGTCATGATCACCGGGTAGCCCTTGTCTTCGCCGAAGGCGCGGATTTCCTCGTCGCAGGTGGCGAGCACCAGGGCGTCCCAGGAACCATGGAGTTTCGCCCGCTCGAAACAGTGTTCCAGCAAGGGGCGGCCCAGAATGGGATGCAGGGGCTTGCCGGGAAAGCGGCTAGCCGCCATGCGGGCGGGAACGACGCCGATGATTTTGCTCATGGCTTATGTCTCTTCGGTTCCGTCGGTGGTGGTGTTCATCAACCCGGGTTTGCCAGGTTTTCGAGCCAGCGGGCCGCCGCCTCTCCGGCGATCCGGTGCCCCAGGGGCGACCAATGGCCGTCGTGGACAAAGTGGGTCGGGCCGAAGCCCGCGGCCTTGAACCCGGCGACAGGGTCGATCACGTCAACGCCCCGGGAAGACAAGGCGTCAATGACGCCCAGGCGCAACCGCCGGTAAAAGGAATCGTCGTCCCGGATCTCGAACCGGGCCGGTATCAACAGGACGGCGAAAGGCGTGTCCTCGGCGAACATGGCGCGCAGGCGGATGACCTCCCTGGCGGTGTTGTCGATATAGGCCGGCATGTCCTGTTCCGCGAACTGGCGTTTATAGGCATGCTCCCGGTTGACCAGCCCCAGGGTAATCAGGAATTCGTTCACCACGCCGATGCGCTTCATGGCGGTGGTGGCGAAATTATAAAGGGCGGAATACCGGGTCAGGGC
>JAJRSS010000140.1 GCA_024278615.1 Alphaproteobacteria bacterium | reverse complement strand
TATGGGAGCGAAGTACTGAACACCGGTCGCCATGGCTTCCAGCGCAACCGAGATCATCGCCAGGGTCAACACGGTCATCGTGGCGCGCTGCCGGCGGAACACAAATATTGAGATCAGAGCCAATGCCCCCAGGCCGAAACCGCCTGATATCGGGCTGGTCGTGACGAATATGCGATCCTGCAAAATGGTTTCGGTGGCCAAGATCTGTATAAGAGGGCGGGAAAGCTTGCCGTAGACTGGAACCTCAATACCGCCACCGGGTTCCGTCGCCGCTCTGCCGACGACAACCTTGCGGCCTTCAACGCGCGTCCCGTCGATACGGCCCCCCAGGATATCGACAGCCGAAATGCGATCGATTTCGTTGGCGCGGACGCTAAAATCAACAATAAACGGCATATCCGTTGCGCCAATATACCCGCCGAGCATGGCAGCCAGGGACGGGATCGGCGCCCCGTCGATAATCCGCCCCAATGGGACGCGCCTGACCGGGCCGTCGGCATCGGGAAAGACATCGATTGTCGCCCCCCAGGCGCGGCTGGCAAAACTGTCGAGCGGGCGCTTGATGTCGAGTTTCTGTTCGGATGCCGAAGATGTGATTGCGGATGTGCCAATGGCCAGCACCACACCGCCCCCGGCCCGGTCCAGCGCGGCGTTCAATGCCGCGTCGTCTTCAGGCGTCGATGGTCTGCTGAAGTCGGCATCGATGGCAATTTCCGCCGCCCCCAATTCGCTGAGCCGATCAATGAGCCTGGCATGAGCGGATCTGGGCCATGAGCGCTGCCCGGTCGCGTCCAGGCTTTTGGCATCGATTTCGACCAGGACGACATTGCCGGTAGGCGCGCGGCTGGCGATATTGAAACGAATTTCGGTGAGCGCATTGCCGAAACCTGTGAAAACGCCGTGACTTGCAGCGAAAAAGACCATCGCCGACGCGAAGAAAAATGAAATACCAAGTTTGGTCATGAAGGCTTTCGGACCGGACTAACATCGAACCTGTCGGCCCAAATTTGCCACCGAGACCCTAAGACTTCGTTGGTAAACACTTCAGCGAGGAATTACCCATCGGCGACGCCGAGTTTCTGCACCTGTCGCGCCACCGACCGTACGATCCGACGGCCTGACAGGCATAGTACAAAACGTCGTTGCCCAAGGACAAGGAGTAGGAAGCTCAATGGAACAAGTCTTTTTCCATTCAGCGGTTACGAAATTCTACGTATATATACTAACTTACATGCCCAAGATCGTGTGGCAGCGCTTGTGATCACGCTCGATGGCTATATAGTCGCCTATCCGCATGAAGCGATCAGTGAAATAAACCAAAGACGAAAATACGAGGGAGAAAATTGATGAAAGAAACAGTTTCGCGCCGCAAATTCCTGCGTGGCTCGGCCGTCGCGGCCGCTGCCGCCGCCGGTACCGTCGCAGCGCCCAGCATTGCCCGCGCCGAACCCACCGTCCTGAAAATGCAGGCAGCCTGGGGTGGCGGTATTTTTCTGGAGAACGCCAAATCCTATGTCGATCGTGTTCACGCGATGGCCGGCAAGGACCTGAAAATCGACCTTCTGGCCGTCAACGCCGTGGTCAAGACCAGCCAGATGCAGGACGCGGTTCACCGCGGCGTGCTTGATGCGGCGCATTATGTCCCGGCTTATTGGTATTCCAAATCCAAGGCCGCGTCGCTGTTCGGCACCGGCCCCTGCTTTGGCTGGTCGAGCCAGGAAGTGCTCGGCTGGGTCAATTATGGTGGCGGCCAGGAGCTCTTCGACGAGCTCATGGGCACACTTGGTCTTAATGTTGTCAGCTTCTTCAACAGCCCCATGCCGGCACAGCCCCTGGGTTGGTTCAAGGAAGAAATCAAGGACGCCTCCCAGCTCGAGGGTCTGAAATACCGCACCGTCGGCCTCGCCGCCGATGTCATGCTTCAGATGGGCATGTCGGTGGTGCAGCTTCCCGGTGGCGAAATCCAGCCCGCCATGAAGTCCGGCCTGATCGATGCCGCCGAGTTCAACAACCCGACCTCGGACCGTGATTTCGGCATGCAGGACGTATCCAAGCACTACCATCTGGCCAGCTTCCATCAGAGCCAGGAGTTCTTCGAAATCACCTTCAACAAGCGCAAGTTCGAAAAACTTCCCGCCGAGTTGCAGGCAATTTTGAAATATGCGTCCGAAGCCGAGAATTCCAATTTCTACTGGAACAACACCAAACGCTATGCCGAGGATCTGGCCAAACTCCGGACCCAGGGCGTCAATGTTTACCGCACGCCGGATTCGGTGATGCAGGCGCAGCTCGTCGCCTGGGACGCGGTCGCTGGCCGCATCGCCGGAGAAGATGCGTTCTTTGCCAAGGTCATCGACTCTCAGAAGGCCTACGCCAAGGAGGTGATGGGCTACCTGAACCTCAACCAGCCAGACTACAAACTGGCGTATAAACACTACTTCAGCTGATTGGCGAAATAGCAAATAATCCAAACGACATTCAGGGGCGGGAATGCCCGCCCCTGAACATAGCGCCAGGTGCCGTGGGCTGGCATTGACTTTAACCATGGAAATTGAATTTTGGGGGACCCTCGGTGACTAACTTCGTTCGCGCGGTCGAAAGCCTGAGCATCTGGGTAGGTCGGGCATTCGGCTGGTGTATCCTTGTGCTGACCTTTTCGGTTTCCTATGAGGTGTTCGTCCGCTATGTGCTGAACGCCCCGACCGTCTGGGCCTTTGACATGATGGTGCAGATGTATGGAGCGCTATTCCTCATGGCCGGCCCGTATGCCCTGGCGCAAGACGGGCATGTTCGGGGCGATGTGCTCTACCGGCTTTGGCCGGTGCGCTGGCAGGCCCGCATCGATTTCACCTTGTATGTCCTCTTCTTCTTTCCCGGCATGCTGGCTCTTTTTTGGTACGGCGCCGAAATTGCCGCCGATTCCTGGCGCTACCAGGAGGTGAGCTGGAACAGCCCGGCCCGCATTCAGATTTATTTCTTCAAGACCCTTATTCCCGTCGCTGGATTCCTTTTGATCCTTCAGGGCATTGCGGAATGCGTCCGGTGCTTGAACGCCATGAAAACCGGCAAATGGATGGCGCGCCTGGATGATGTGCGCGAAACCGAAGACGCCCTGATCGGTGACGATGCCGCTAAATAAGATAAATCCGCTCCAAACAAATGTGGGCGTGCCGGAGTTGGCCAAGACATGACGAATCCTGAAGTCGCAATTTTAATGCTGTCCCTGTTCATCGTTCTGGTGTTGCTGGGATTTCCAATCGCATTCACCCTTTTGGCAATGGGGGTGGGCTTTGGGTACTACGCCTATTATCAGGCCGGCTCCATCGAGACCATCGCCGATGCGTTCAACAATCAGATCTTCTACCTTTTGAACCAGAACACCTATTCGGTGATGGAAAATGATATTCTGGTGGCGATCCCGCTATTCCTGTTCATGGGCTACGTGGTCGAGCGCGCCAATATCGTCAATCGATTGTTCTTCTCGGTGCAACTGGCGGCCCGCAACCTTCCTGGGTCCATGGCCATTGCGGCCCTGATCACCTGCGCGATTTTCTCAACCGCCAGCGGCATCGTCGGCGCCGTGGTCACGCTTATGGGCCTCCTGGCCTTCCCCGCCATGGCCGCCGCCAACTACCGCAAGGACTTCGCTGCCGGGGTGATTTGCGCTGGCGGAACTTTAGGCATTCTCATTCCGCCGTCGATCATGCTCATCGTCTACGCTGCCATTGCCGAGTTGTCGCCATTGCGCCTTTATGCCGCGGCGGTATTCCCCGGCCTCATGCTGGCGGGTTTTTATATTCTGTATGTTATTACGAGGGCCATGCTGAACCCTGCCATCGCCCCGAAGCCGAAAATGGAGGACGTGCCGCCAACCGCACAGATTTACTGGCAGCTTCTGACCTCCGTTGTCCCACTGACGGTACTGATCGCCCTGGTGCTGGGCTCGATCCTGGGCGGCCTTGCAACCCCGGCGGAAGCTGCGGCCATGGGAGCCCTTGGCGGGCTGGTGCTGGCGGTGCTTTACGGGGCTCTAACCTGGCAAAAGGTCAAGGAATCGGTGTTCCTGACCGCTAAGTCGACCGCCATGGTGTGCTGGCTTTTTGTCGGCAGCTGGACCTTTGCCTAGGTGTTTTCCTATCTGGGCGGACATGATGTGATCGAAGCCTGGGTTTTGTCCATGGAACTGGCCCCGTGGCAGTTTCTCGTCATGGTGCAAGCGATCATCTTCCTTCTCGGCTGGCCGCTGGAATGGTCCGAGATTCTGATCATATTTGTTCCCATCTTCCTGCCAATGCTGGTGGTGTTTGACGTCAACCCGTATTTCTTCGCCATGCTCGTGGCCCTGAACCTGCAGACCTCGTTCCTTACCCCGCCCATGGCCATGTCGGCCTTCTATCTAAAGGGGGTGCTGAAGGGGCAGATCGAGTTGATGGAGATATTTGCCGGGATTCTGCCCTATCTTGCCATCGTCATTTTCTCAATGTTCCTGATGTACATGTTCCCCGGCATCGCGCTGTGGTTCCCGGACTATCTGTTCGGCCCGTACATTCCCTGATCATGACAGAGCCGAGCTGCAGCCTTACGGCCCTGGAGATCGCCGAACGGACCAAAGACGGACGCCTCTTTTGCGTCCAGGTGGTGAAAGACTGCCTGGAGCGGATCAGCCAGACAGACGACGTGATCGGCGCCTGGGCCTATCTTGACCCCGACCTCGCCCTGGCCCAGGCCCAACAGCTGGACGCCATGCGCCAACACGGCAAGCCTCTTGGGCGCTTGCATGGCGTACCGGTGGGCCTGAAGGACATTATCGACACCGCCGATATGCCGACCGAATGCGGCTCACCCATTCATGCCGGCCGCCGGCCCGATGCCGATGCGGGCGTCACCAGCAGATTGCGCGAGGCCGGGGCGGTAATTTTTGGCAAAACGGTCACCACCGAATTTGCCTTCATGCATCCCTCAAAGACCCGAAATCCGCACAATGCCGCCCATACGCCGGGCGGGTCCTCGTCAGGGTCCGCGGCGGCGGTGGCCGCCGGTCACGTCCCCCTGGCGCTGGGAACGCAAACCAATGGTTCGGTGATCCGGCCCGCCTCGTTCTGCGGCGTGTTCGGCTATAAACCCAGCCGCGGCATCATATCCCGCGCCGGTGTGCTTCAGACCTCGGCAACCCTGGATCAGATGGGCATTTTCGCCCGCGATCTTGACGATGCCGCCGCCCTGGCGGACGTTCTTGCCGGATATGACCGGCTGGACCCGGCCACCTACCCCCGGCCCAAACCGGCATTCCTCACCGGCGCCCGCGCCATCCCCCCGGTGGAGCCGCTCCTGGCATGGTTCGATCTGCCGTTTAACGACCGCCTCAGCCCGACGGCGAGGGCGGCATTCGACGAACTTCTCGATGTCCTTGGCGTCAGGGTCGAGCGGGTGGTCACGCCGGCAAATTTTGGCGATCTCATCGATCATCACCGGGTCATTCACGAATTCGAAATTTGGCGCAACCTTGAAGAGCGCGCCCAGGCGCATTGGGACCAGCTCAGCGAAACCATCACGCCGATATTGACCCGCGCCCGCGCCATTTCCGACGACCGCTACGCCGCAGCCGTGGCGATGGCCAACGGTGCCGACAATTTTTTTGCTCAGTTCTTCAATGACTACGATGCGATCCTGGCGCCAGCTGCGGCGGGACAAGCCCCGACAGTCGGCGAGGGCACCGGTGATCCGATCTTTTGTACCTTGTGGACCCTGTCCGGGCTACCGGCTGTGTCTCTACCGGTACTGAGCGCCGAGAACGATTTACCGATCGGCGTGCAGTTGATAGGATCATGTGAAGAAGACGACCGATTGCTTCGAACGGCAAATTGGGTGTTGCAAACCCTTGGGGCCCCCGTTGACGAGCAGTCGACGACAGAAACGGAACAGATAAATGAATAAAATCGAAATGATTACCGGCGCCATAGGCACCTTTCTCTTTTCGGCGTTTGTTCTTGGTCTGGCCTACAGTATTTCAACCGGATTTGCCGGATTTTGGGGCGGCATGCCGTTCTGGATCATCGCCCTTAGCGTACTGGCTATGTTGCTTTATGATTATTGGGACAGCTGCCTGAGGAAGAACAAAGACTAGGTCACGGACTCATAAGTTCTAAGCCAAATCCGCATTGAGGCAAGTTGGATGGAGGCGAGGAAGTTGTCGTCGCGTTTGTCATATCGGGTTGTGATGGCTCGGAAGTGTTTGAGTTTGTTGAAGAACCGCTCCACGGCGTTGCGCTGCCGGTAAACCCATGTGCTAAAAATTGGGTGCCGGATCCGGTTTGGCATCGGCCGGATATTTGCCCATGCACCGCGGGCGGCAAGCGT
>JAJRSS010000139.1 GCA_024278615.1 Alphaproteobacteria bacterium | reverse complement strand
GCCGGAAAGGAAGACGCCGAACGGAACGTCCGACATCATTCTTTTTTCTATCGCCGATTCCAAACGCTGGAGTATGCCGCCGGTATAGAAGGCTTCCTGTTCGGCCACGCTCTTGCCGGTCAGGTCTCGGGCGTCGAATCCCTTCCCGGGAACCGCGTCCCAATAGCGCCGGGCCGACATCTCCCCGGTTCCGCCGACCTGCAACAGGTGACCGGCGGGCAGCTTGTAAATTCCCTTGAACATGGTCAAGGGCGCCGGCGGGATCATGAAGGTCAGGTAATGGTTGAAGGCCGCCGGCTCGATTTCCCGCTGGACCGACGGGTCGGTCAGCAGCGCCTTGATTTCCGAGGCAAAGCGGAAAGACCCGCCGCATCGGGTGAAATATACCGGCTTGATGCCGACCCGGTCGCGGGCCAGGGACAAAACCCCTTGGCCCTGGTCCCAGATGGCGAAGGCGAACATGCCGTCCAGCCGTTCCAAAAGGCCGTCCAACCCCCACTCTTCGTACCCGTGGACCAGGACTTCCGTATCCGAATGGCCGGTGCGGAACACATGACCGGCCGCCTCCAACCGCGGCCTGAGCTTCATGTGGTTGTAGATTTCGCCGTTGAAGGTAACAACCACCGTGCCGTCTTCGTTGGCCATGGGCTGCCGGGCGCTATCGGACAGGTCGATAATGGCAAGGCGACGGTGGGCCAGGCCAACCCGGTGGGCATCGTCGGTCCAGATACCGTCACCGTCGGGTCCCCGGTGGGCCATGCTTTTCTGCATGGCATCCAGGTCAGCCGGGACAATGGGCTTGGAACCCTCAAAACTGAAAAGGCCGGCTATGCCGCACATGAAAAAGCCCAATATCCGTGGAGATGCGCCTGTGTCCCATCTGGGGCGCGGCTTGTCTAGAATTTGTTAAGGGATCGTCCCCGCCGGCGCGGGCCGCCGGTTATCGGTCCGGACCACCGCGGGGACTGGTGGAAAAGGTGTGAAAACACTAAAAGTACCTTCTTACGGGATGCGCCCCGCGGGCAAAGGTAAACGGCGGCAATGGCGAAAAACTGGCTGGAATTCGTACGCCGTGGATGGCGCAAGCCGCCCCGGGTGATCGCGCGATGGGTATTTCGCCAGATTTCCGCCGAAGTGGATGTGTTCCTTGCGCCCGGCCGGGCGCGGCGGCTGACGGAGGGGCGTCTGCTCCGAATCCTCGGCGCGGACAGCATCGATTCGGAGTGGAAGCGCTTGGCCGGGTTGCCATACCCGGCCTTTACCCAGCCCATGGACGCGGAACGCTATGAGCGGATTTGCCCCGCCGACCGGGCCCGTATCCTGGCGGCGGCGGACAAGGCGCTGGAACACCGTGTCGACCTGCTGGGTTCAGGACCCGTTGACCTGGGCAGCCCCATTGACTGGCACAGGGATTTCAAGACCGGTCATTCCTGGCCGGTTATTTCCTTCCGCCGCGTCGGCTACCGAAACCCGGAACGAAAAAGCGACATAAAGGTGCCGTGGGAATTGTCCCGCTTGCAATGGCTGCTGCCCGCCGGTCAGGCGTATCGGCTGACCGGCGAGGAACGATACGCCGAGGCGGTTCGCCGGGTCATCGAAGACTGGATGCAGGGGAACCCGGTGGGCATGGGAATCAACTGGGCCTGCACCATGGACGTGGCCCTTCGCGCCGTGGCCCTGACCTGGTTTTTTCACGTTTTTCATGGATCGGCGGCGTGGGCGGACAGGGAATTCCGGCTGCGATACCTTCGTCTTTTGTATATTCACGGGGACTTTATTTCCCGCCACCTGGAATGGACCGACGTCAACGGCAATCACCTGACCACTGACCTCGCCGGCCTGGTGTTCGTCGGTTTGTTTTTCGGCCGGGGCAAGGGGCCCGGCCGCTGGCAAGGCAAGGGGTGGCATTTCCTCGAGCAGGAGTTGCCGATCCAGGTCAACGCCGATGGGGTCAGCTTCGAATCCGCCACCGCCTATCACCGGCTGGTTCTGGAGTTGTTCCTGTGGCCCGCCCTCTACCGGCGGGCCAGGGGATTGGAGGTCAATGCCGCCTACCGGGACCACTTGATCAAAATGGCGGAATTCATCGCCGCGTATAGCCGGGAAGACGGCTCATCGCCCCTTTGGGGGGATGCCGATGACGGGCGCTTCCTGCCCTTCGGCGGACAAAACATAAACGATCACCGGTATCTGGCCGGCCTTGCCGGGGCCGCCTTGGCGGATGAAACCCTGGCCAACCGCGCCGCCGGTCCGCTGGACGAAATCGTTTGGGCGTTGGGTCCCGACCGGGCCTCGGGTTTGGGGAAAACCCCGATGCCGCCGCGCTCCCGTGCATTCGGACAGGGCGGCGTGTACATCATGGGGCGGGGGGGCGATCATATTTTTGTCGATTGCGGGCCGGTGGGTTTCGCCGGACGGGGCGGTCATGGCCACAATGACTGCCTTTCCCTCGAGGCCATGCTGGACGGCAAAACCCTGCTTACCGATTGCGGCGCCTACCTCTATACGGCTTCGGCCCGGTGGCGAAACCGGTTCCGTGGCACGGCGGCCCACAACACCCCCATGGTCGACGGCGAGGAACTGAACCGCCTTGTCCGGCCCGACTACCTGTGGACCCTGCATGACGACGCCAAACCGGAAGTCCGCCGGTGGGAGGTGGGGGGGGAGCAAGACGTGCTGGTCGGCGCCCATACCGGCTATCTTCGCCTGGCCGGACCGGTTCGCCCGGTGCGCGGCGTCATGGTCGACAAGGCCCGTCACCGGCTGATCGTCGCCGACCGCTTCGAAGGCCAGGGCGATCATCAGGGCGATCATCAGGGCGATCACCGCGTCACCATCCCCTATCACCTGGCGCCCGGGGTAACGGTGGAGCCGGCCCATCCGGGATCGTGGCGGCTGGCGGTGGATGGCCGGTCCTTTTGCCTGATCTGGCGTCAGGTGGAGGATTGGGAAGTCTCCATCAAGGAGGGGTGGCAATCTCCATCCTATGGGGTCAAGGTGCCAATCGCCGTGGTCGAATTTACGCGCCGGGGGCCGCTTCTTCCCCTGACCGTCGCCTTCGCTCCTTCGGACCAGGTTTCTTTGATGACGCAAGAGTGGCTGGATTCCATGGCGGCGGACATTTTTTCATCTTCGGCGGGTTGAGCAGGGACCGGTTTCATGACCTCGGGAAACCTTGTCATAACCTATTGTCCGCTGGACCGGGACACCTTGGACCGGATCATTTCCCCTGCCGGTGGCGGCAAGAAGCGGGCCGCGATTCCCGCCGAAAGGTCCCGGATGGATATGCCCGGCATCGCCATGTGGACGCCGTTCTCGACGGGCCGCGGCGCGCCCCGGCGGGCCAGGCCATGACGGTGCAGGGGCGGCCGGTGAAAGGGCGGCCGGTCAAGGTTTTGGTCAATGGGCTGCATTCCAAGAGCGGTGGCGGCGTCACCTACCTTCGAAACATGCTGCCCCTGTTGGCCATGGAGGCCGATCTGGAAGTTCATCTTTGCATCCACGTGGACCAGCGGGACCTGTTGCCGGATCACATGGATGGGGTCATCCTCCACGAAATGTCATTTGATCCGGGCTTCTGGTCCGTCCTTGTCCGCGAACAGGTGGAAATCCCCAGGCTGGCCCGCCAGATCGGCGCCGACGTTACGTTTTCTCCCGCCAATTATGGGCCGTTCCTGGCGCCCAATACGGTCATTCTCCTGCGCAACGCGCTGAGTGTCGCCTTCGTCGAGCGCCGGCCGGTCAAGATGGGATACTGGGCGCTGCTGTATTTGGCGACCATGGCGTCACTTTTGCTCAGCCGCCGGTCCATCGCCGTTTCGGAATATGCACGGCGGTCCATCGGCGCCGGCGTATTGAGCTTGTTGGGGAAGCGGGCCGAAGTGGTTCATCACGGCGTCGATCCCCTGTTCTTCGAATCGGACGGGAAAACGGAACGGCAGGATTTTATCCTCGCCGTCTCCGATATCTATGTTCAGAAAAACCTGAAAAACCTGATTCTCACGGTGGCCAAGATCGGCGCTGTTTGGCCCGGCCTTCGCCTGAAAATTGCCGGGCGAGCCATCGACGAGCAATATTTCGCTTCGCTCAAGGCCCTCGTCGCGCAAAAGGGGCTGGAAAACCACATCGAATTTCTGGGTCATGTGGCTCCCCGGGACCTGGCCCGGCTGTACCGCCGGTGCAAAATCTTCGTCTTTCCGTCCACCGTCGAAACCTTCGGCAACCCCCTGGTCGAGGCCATGGCCTGCGGGGCGCCCATCGCCAGTTCCAATACCGCCGCCATGTCCGAGGTGGCGGGCGATGCGGCGCTTTACTTCGAGCCTTCCGATATCGGTCAAATGGCCGATGTGGTGGACCGGCTGTTGAGCGATGCGGGTCTTCGGCGGCGGCTCGGCCGCAAGGCCAAGGAAAGGGCGGCCCGGTTCTCGTGGCCGCGAACGGCCAGGGAAACGGCGGAAATTTTAAGGCAGGCGGCCCGCCGGTAACCGGAAATCGCGCGTAGGAATGCGTGTAATTTCAATCCCAAAATGAATGCAACCCATCCGGGGGAGACCCGGAGTCGGGCCATTGACGCCAATTCGCCCGCGCCCACCGTTGGCGTTCATGCCCGAGCCGGCGGGCCTTGAAAGACCGGGCAAGACCGGGCAAGACTGGGCAAGACCGGGTCGGCACAAAAGCCTTGCAAGTTCGAGCCGGGGAGGGCAAGTTCCCATCTGTGGTATACAAAATACCATATTCGGTTCCGGCCATCGTTCCGGCCCTGGTCCCGGTGATCCCGCCGGCGCCGAGGCCGGTCCAGGGCAGGCACAAGAAACCCACAGGGGTCGGTGAAGACATTTGGCCTTTCGGAGAATACGTTGGCCCAAGCGGAATTACATGTCGAACCCATCGACGTAAGCTTCAGCCTCAAGGACAGGATCTACGGTTCCTTGAAACAGGCGATAACGTCGATGAATATCTACGCCGATGACGCCGAATTGCGCCTGGACGAACGGCGGCTTTCCGAAAAGCTTGAAATCAGCCGGACTCCCGTCCGTGAAGCCTTGGCGCGCCTGGAACAGGAAGGGCTGGTGCGCATCGTGCCGCGCAAGGGCGTCTACATCGTGCGAAAAACGAAAAAGCAGATCCTGGAGATGATTACGGTTTGGGCGGCGTTGGAAAGCATGGCCGCGAGGCTGGTCGTCCAGAACGCCACCGGCGACGAAATCGCCTCCCTTCGCGGGTTGTTCGTCACTTTCGATGACGGCAAGTTGCAGACCCATATCGATGAATATTCCGAAGCCAATATCCGCTTTCACCAGACCATCCTGGAAATAAGCCATTGCCGGTTGCTGGTCGATACGGCGGACAATATCTTCATGCACGTGGGCTCCATACGGGCCCGGACCATCTCCGAAGGCGACCGGGCGAACCGGTCCATTACCGATCACATGCACATCATCGAAGCGCTGGAAAGCCGGGACGCGGAACTGGCTTCCCGGCTGGTCCGCGAACACGCCCTCAATCTGGCGAAGCATGTGGAGAAAAACGTCAACTACCTGGGTTGAGCCCCAAGCGGCCCTGTCGAGATAAGGGCGAAACCAAACGGGAGAAGAAAGACATGGCTGATACCGCGTCCGATACACTGGTCAGGAAGAGCAAGTCCAAGGATGTCATTTCCGGCGGGCATCTGGTCGCCAAGGCGCTCAAGAACGAAGGGGTGGATACCATCTTCACCTTGTGCGGCGGCCACATCATCGACATCTATGACGGCTGCCTGGACGAAGGCATCCGCATTATCGATGTCCGCCACGAACAGGTGGCGGCCCATGCCGCCGACGGCTACGCCCGCCAGACCGGCAAGCTTGGCTGCGTGGTGACCACGGCCGGGCCCGGCTGCACCAACGCCATGACCGGCATCGCCACGGCCTTCCGGTCCGAAAGCCCGGTCCTCCACATCGGCGGTCAGGGGGCGATGAGCCAGCACAGGATGGGGTCCCTGCAGGACCTGCCTCATGTGGACATCATGGCGCCGATCACCAAGTTTTCCGCCGGAGTGCGCTCCACCGAGCGGATCGCCGATATGATCTCCATGGCCGCCAGGGAATGCTTCAACGGCGCTCCGGGGCCATCCTACCTGGAAATTCCCCGGGACGTGCTGGACCGGGAAATCTCCGCCGGTACGGCGCGCATCCCGGCCGCCGGTCGCTACCGGGCTTCCACCAAGTCCATCGGCGATCCCGCCGACATCGAAAAACTGGCCGAGTTGCTGGTGAATTCCGAACGCCCGGCGGTGCTGCTGGGCACCCAGGTGTGGACCTGCCGCGGCCACCAGGCGGCCATCGGCCTGGCCCGCGAGCTGGATATTCCGCTTTACATGAATGGCTCGGCCCGGGGCGTCCTGCCGCCGGGCGATCCTCATTATTTTAACCGCACCCGCCGCATGGCTTTCGACCTGGCCGACGTTATCGTCATCGTCGGCACGCCCTTCGACTTCCGCATGGGGTATGGCCGTCGCCTGGGCAAGGACGCAACGGTGGTGCAGATCGACATGGATTACCGCACCGTCGGCAAGAACCGGGATATCTCGCTGGGCCTGGCCGGTGATCCGGGCGCCATCCTCAAGGCGGTTTCAGACACCATTTCGAAAAGCCCGGCCCGGGGGGCTGAAAAACGCCGCCAGTGGATGGAAAAACTGCGGGCCGAGGAAGAGGCCAAAAGCGAAAAGCTGATGCCCCTGTTCCTGTCCGGCAACGCACCCATTCATCCCTACCGGGTGGCGTGGGAAATCAACGAGTTCCTCACCGAAGACACCATCTACATCGGCGACGGCGGCGATGTGGTGACGATCAGCGCCCAGGCGGTACAGCCCCGCACCCCCGGCCACTGGATGGACCCGGGCGCCCTGGGTTCCCTGGGCGTCGGCACCGGGTTCTCCCTCGCCGCCAAGCTGGCCCATCCGCAAAAGGAGGTGCTCTGTTATTACGGCGACGGCGCGTTTGCCATGACCGCCTTCGATATGGAAACCGCCAACCGTTTCAACGCGCCCTACATTGCGGTGATCGGCAACAATTCGGCCATGAACCAGATTCGCTATGGCCAGATGGCCAAATACGGCGAGCAGCGGGGCAACGTCGGCAACAAGCTGGGCGACGTGCCGTTCGAGGAGTTCGGCCGCATGCTGGGCGGACACGGCGAAGCGGTCCGCGAGCCGAAGGAAATCGGCCCGGCGCTCCGCCGCGCCCGCGAAGCGGTCAAAAAGGACGGCAAGTGCGCGGTGGTCAATATCTGGGTCGACCCCAACGAATACGCGCCGGGCACGAAAGCCCAGACCATGTACAAATGAGACCATGTACAAATGAGGTCATGTAAAAACAGGACCATGTATAAACAGGACTGGAATAAAAACAGCACCCCAATACCGGGGTTGGCGGATAGGGAATATCCATCGTTGCGAGGACGAAAATGAGCAAGTCATTGGAAGGCGTTCGCGTCCTGGATATGACCCATGTGCAATCGGGTCCTACCTGCACGCAAATTCTGGCGTGGTTCGGCGCCGACGTGATCAAGGTGGAACGCCCCGGCGTTGGCGACGCCACCCGGGGACAGCTTCGCGACATCCCGGACGTGGACAGCCTGTACTTCACCATGCTGAACCACAACAAGCGCAGCGTCACGCTCAATCCCAAGTCGCCCAAGGGCAATCGAATCTTCACCCGGCTGATCGAGGAATGCGACATCATGGTGGAAAATTTTGCTCCCGGGGCGCTGGACCGGATGGGATTCAGTTGGGAAAAAATCCAGGAGATCAATCCACGCATGATCTATGCCTCGGTCAAGGGCTTCGGTCCCGGACCCTACGAAGATTGCAAGGTTTACGAAAATGTCGCCCAATGCACCGGCGGTTCCGCGTCCACCACCGGCATGGTGGATGGGCCGCCCCTGGTTACCGCCGCCCAGATCGGCGATTCCGGCACCGGCATACACCTTGTGGCCGGTATTCTGGCCGCCCTTCACCACCGCACCCACTCGGGCCGCGGCCAGCGGGTCACCTGCGCCATGCAGGATGCGGTGCTCAACCTGTGCCGGGTCAAGCTGCGCGATCAGCAACGCCTGGCCAAGGGACCGCTGAAGGAATATCCCCAATACCCCAATGGAAAGTTCGGCGAAGCGGTGCCCCGCGCCGGAAACGCCTCGGGCGGCGGCCAGCCGGGCTGGATCGTCAAGTGCAAGGACTGGGAAACGGATCCCGATTCCTACATCTATATCATCACCCAGGCGGCCGCCTTCGCCGGCCTGGCCAAAGCCATGGGCCGCGAGGAATGGCTCGACGAATCCCACCAATGGTCAACGCCGGAAGGCCGGTTGCCGCATCTGGATCAGGTCTTCGCCGAGATCGAAAAATGGACCATGACCAAGAACAAGTTCGAGGTCATGGAAATTCTCAATCCGCTTAACGTGCCGTGTGGACCCATCCTGTCCATGAAGGAGCTGGCCGGGGAGCCTTCGCTCCGTGCCACGGGGACCGTTGTCGAAGTCGATCATCCGGAACGGGGTAAATTCCTGAGCATTGGCAACCCCATCAAGCTTTCGGAATCGCCCTCCGACGTAAGGCGTTCGCCATTGCTTGGCGAGCACACGGAAGAAATACTTAAAGGCGTGGTTGGCCTCAGCGACGAGGAAATCGAGGAAGCGAGGGCCGAAGGCGCGGTCTGATCCGGGCGGCGGCACCCCGGCGGTACAGGCCGGCAATACAAGGAATCAGAATCATGCGCATCATCTTCAACGGACAGCAGGCGTTCGGAAAAGCCTGCCTCGAAGCCATGCTGGAACGGGGCGACGACGTCATCGCCGTCTTTTGCGCCCCCGGCAAGGAAGGCGGGCCGATGGACCCGGTCAAGGAATTCGCCCTGGAAAAGGGTCTGCCCGTACACCAGCCCAAGTCCTACAAGGACGCCGATACCCTGGCGCTTATTCGCCGCCTCAAGCCGGACCTTTGCGTCCTCGCCTATGTCACCGTTTTCATCCCGCGAGAAGCCCGGGAAATTCCCACCCATGGCACCATCTGCTTTCATCCATCGCTGTTGCCCCTGCACCGGGGTCCCAGTTCCATAAACTGGCCGATTATCGGCGGCGCCACCCAGACCGGGCTGACCATCTTCTATCCCGACGACGGCCTGGACGAAGGCGACATTCTTCTGCAAAAGACCGTCGATATCGGTCCCGACGACACCCTGGGTTCGGTCTATTTCAAGAAAATTTTCCCCCTGGGCGTGGAAGCGGTGCTTGAAGCCGTCGACCTCTTGGCCGCCGGCAATGCCCCCCGGGTCAAGCAGGACGACAGCAATGCCACCTATGAAAGCTGGTGCAGGAAGGAAGACGCCAGGATCGACTGGTCCAGGCCCGTGGCCGATGTTTACAACCTCATTCGCGGCACCAACCCGCAACCGGGCGCCTGGACGACCCAGGACGGCAGGGTGCTGAAAATATTCGACTGCGCCAGGCTGGATGAAGCGGCTGGCGCCCCCGGCCAGGTTACCCGCGTTTCCGAAGAAGGGTTCGCGGTGGCCGCCGGTGGGGGGGCCATACTGGTCAAGCGGGTGATGCCGGAAGGATCGAAAAAAATGCCGGCGGACGAGTTTGCCCGGGACGGTGGCGTCCGGGAGGGCGATGTGCTGGGCGGCGGCCTGTAGGGGAACCGGGTTTTCCGGCGATGACGCCGCCCTGACCCTTCAGGCGCCATCCCGGGAGCGAACTCATAAAATTCTCAGGGGAGGCCATGACGTGAGCCACAGGATTGTCTTTCTCGACCGGGAAACGGTTGCCGGCTATGTCACCCTGCGCAAGCCGGATTTCGACCACGAATGGGTCGATTACGGCCACACCGCTCCCGGCCAGGTGGTGGAGCGGCTGAAGGGCGCCACCATCGCCGTCATCAACAAGGTGCGCCTGACCGCCGACGCCATTGCCCAACTGCCCGACCTGAAGCTGGTCGCCGCCGCCGCCACGGGGACGGACAATTTCGACCTTGATGCCTGCAAGAAGGCGGGAATCACCGTTTCCAACATTCGCGACTACGCGATCCACACGGTTCCGGAACTGACCTTCGGCCTGATCCTGGCGCTGAGGCGCGGCATCGTCGGCTACCGCGAGGACGTGAAGGCCGTAAAATGGCAGAAATCGGGCCAGTTCTGTTTCTTCACCCACCCCATCGGTGATCTGCACGGATCGCGCCTCGGCATCATCGGCGAAGGGTCCATCGGCGCTTCCGTGGCCGAACTGGGCAAGGCCTTCGGCATGCGGGTCATGTTCGCCGCCCACAAGGGCATCGATGGCCTGGGCCCCCTCTATACGCCTTTCGACGAAGTGATCGAAACCTCGGACGTCATCACCCTGCACTGCCCGCTTATGCCGTCCACCCGAAACGTGCTGGGCATGGATGAATTCAAGCGCATGAAGCGGACCGCCATCCTGGTCAACGCCGCCCGGGGCGGGCTGGTGGATGACGCCGTGCTGGCCCGGGCCTTGAAGGAAGGATTGATCGCCGGCGCTGCGGTGGATGTCTTGTGCCAGGAACCACCCAGCGACGACAATCCGCTGTTGGCGCTTCTCGACATGCCCAACCTGATCATCACCCCCCATGTCGCCTGGGCCAGCAAGGAAGCCATGCAGGTTCTCTGCGACCAGCTTATCGGCAACTTGGAAAACTACGTCAACGGCAATCCGACCAACGTGGTTGTCTAGGCCATGGTCCAATAAACTTTACGGCGTCGGTTCAACCAGGCCGTTCCGGCCGGGCTTCGGCGGAAAGGCTTCGTCCACGCCGCCGGCGTTCAACAGCGCAAGCGCGGGATCGACCTCGATGGGTTGGTCTTTCCGGCCGGCAATCGCCGCGACGGATGCATCGGGCGTATCGCCGTTCTCGGTGCAAATCGGCTCACCCTTGACCGGGCGCCACAAGGCGCAGTCCTTGTTGGTGACCATGGAAAGTCCGTGATCGGCGATGGATTTTTCCGTCGCCAGGTAGGATATGCCGTCAATCGCCCATGATGCGATCTTGACGGGCAGGGGTATGGCGCACCCCGAAAGGAATACCGTGAACGCGGCGATAACCACCAGACGCTTCATTGATGTGCTGATCCTTCCCAAGAGCATGGACCGGTCGTCGAGCCGGTCCTTATTTTTGAAGTTGGGGTTGACGGATAATAAACCCGCCTCGGTCGCGGAGTCCATCCCAGGACATCGGCCCAGGACATCGGCCCAGGCAGGCGTCGGGTAAAAAAACGGACAACCGCCCGCCTTTCATGGATTGCCGGTTCGCTCCGTCACGGGCAGGCTTACGGAAACGGAAAAGCCGCCACCCTCCGGGCTCTTCAGGACGACGCCGCCGCCATAGGCCGACGCGATATCGTCAACAATCGCCAATCCTATTCCGAAGCCCGGCTTCTTTTCATCCAGCCGGATTCCCCGCTGCCGAAGGTCTTCCAGTTGATCCGGGGGCGCCCCGGGCCCATCGTCGACAACGGTGAAAACCACCCCGTTGGCGTCTTTGGATACGCTCACCGCGATGCGGGTCCGCGCCCATTTCGAGGCATTTTCCAGGATATTGCCCGCCAGATCGGAAAGGTCGTTGGCATCCACCGTGACCATGCAGGCCGATGGACCCTCGACCTCCCACGAAAGAGAGCCGCCGCCGGGCGACCTTTGCAGGGTACGAACGACCGAGCGTACGACTTCCATGAGGTCGGTCTTGACCTGATCCCGCCGGACCGCCCGGTCGGCCACCCGGGCGCGGGCAAGCTCGCGCTCGATGTGCCGATGCATCTGTCGGGAAAGGTCCGCCAATTCGTCGGCGATCTCTGTCCGCCCTTCGCGTTTCAGCTTTTCGGAATCGCTCAAAATGACGGTGAGCGGCGTCTTCAGCGCATGGGCAAGATTCGACGCCTGATGACGCGCCCGCTCGATGGTCCGGTCCTGGGCATCAAGCAACTCGTTGACCTCCGAGACCAGCGGCATGACCTCGTCGGGAAATGGCCCTTCGAGACGGCGACCGTCCCCTGACCGGATCTGCTGGACGCCACGTCGGACGGCCTCCAGCGGGCGAAGGCCGAACCAAATCTGTAAAGCGGCGACCGCGATTAGAAACAACGCCAATGCGAACAGCGGCATTCGCACATCCGACGCGAATGCGGCCGCCGCCTGCTCTATGGTTCGCGCGTTGATGGCGACCGCTATCCTGATCGTGCGCGCGCCACCCGGCGAATCGTAGACGATGAGGCGTTCGCGGACGACCAAAGACGAGCCGCCGGGGCCATCCAGCCGATGCTGGTGGCTGACGCCAGTCTTGAGTTCGTCGGAGGGAAGCGGAAGAACGTAATCCCAAAGGGACCTCGAACGCAGCCGGTTGCCGGAGGCGTCTTCTTGAATTTGCCAGTAGAGGCCGCTTAGGGGTTCGGCGAAGCGGGGATCGGCGAGGTCGATCGATAAGGATATTCGGCCGTCATCCGCGAAACCAACATGTCCGGCCAGTTGGCGGATGTTGGTGGAAAGTTCCGCGTTGACGCGGCGCTCGACATGCCGTTCGAAAAGCTCGACAAGAACGAGGCTGGCGAGAAAGAGGGCGGCGGTGATCGAAACGATCGAGACGAGCAACATCCGAAGACGCAACGAATGCCGGCTCACGGCCCATCCCCTTTGTCGACGGTATAGCCAAATCCGCGCTTGGTCTTGATGATATCGATGCCGATCTTGCGCCGCACCCGCCCGACCAGGACTTCCACGGCGTTGCTTTCCCGCTCGAAGTCCTGGGCGTAGAGGTGTTCCGTCAGCTCGGTCTGGGAAACGACACGCCCGGCGTGGAGGACAAGATAGAACAAAAGCCGGTATTCCTGCGGCGATAGGTGTTTCGGAACGCCGTCCACCGTTATCCGCATTTGGCGCGGGTCAATGCTTAGGGAACCCACTTCGAGCACGGGGCTGCTGTGTCCCGCCGAACGCCGGATAATCGCCCGCAACCGGGAAAGAACCTCATCCATTTCGAAGGGTTTGGGCAGGTAATCGTCCGCGCCCGCGTCGATGCCTTCGACCCGCTCCCTCCAGCTTCCGCGCGCCGTCAAGACCAGGACGGGAAAGCCGCGGCCGTTCTCGCGCCACCTTTTGAGGACGGAAAGACCGTCGATTTTTGGCAGGCCGAGATCGAGGATGACCGCGTCGTAATCCTCCACGTCACCCTTGAACCAGGCCTCTTCGCCGTCGGCCGCCCGGTCAACCACGTACCCCGCGCCTTCCAGCGTCTTGGCCAGGTCGCGGGCTATCCTCGGTTCATCTTCAACCAGCAATATGCGCATCAATCGTCTTCAATCTTGATGACCCGGCCGCTCAGCGCATTGACGTAGATTTCCCGCATGCGGCCCGATTTCGAAATGTACTTGATTTCATAAACCCAGACGCCATCTTCCCTTTCGAATTCCGTTTCGACGATTTCACCGTCAATTCGATCACCGACGATTCGAAGGATTTCAGCGAGCGGGCGCACCTCGCCCTGCTCCAGGGCCCGCCGTGCCCGCTCCTGGTCACGTTCCTTTTCCAGGCCGCCATCGGCGGACGCGGGGGGCGGGACCAGGCCGAGCATGAGGACCGCCAGGGCGGCGATGATCAGGGCCTTTGATTTCCGGACAAGAGATCCAGTCATGTGGTGAATTGTCCCATCCCGAAGATGACGAAACGCTGACAGCAGGTGTAAGGCGTCGGTCAGCCCTCCCCAGGTAGATTACTGCGATCGAACACTCTTGTGGAGTTTCATGCCGTGCCCACGCCGCACCCGCCACCGGCGCCCTCGCTGCCTGTATGGGACCTGCCGACACGGCTGTACCATTGGCTGCAGGCCGTCTTGGTGGCGTCCGTCCTGGCCATCGGCTTTCTCGCCCCGGAATGGTGGATGGGCATCCATGTCTGGCTCGGCTACGGGGTCGCCGGGCTCATTGTTTTCCGCCTGGTCTGGGGGGTGTTCGGGTCGGAGTACAGCCGCTTCACCAGCTTCATTTTCTCGCCACGCCAAACCTGGGATCATGTCCGCGGTCTCATCAGGGGACGCCCGCCCCACTCTATCGGCCACAACCCGCTAGGCGCGGTGATGGTCTTCGCGATGATCGCCACCATCGCAGGGATCGTGGCCACCGGCCTCATCGCCCTCGGTGGCGAGGAAAATCAAGGCCCGCTTGCCGGCTTCGTCGGATTTAGTGTCGGCGATGGCGCCAAGGAGGTTCATTCGATCCTGGCCATCGCCCTCTTGGTGATGATCGGACTGCATATCTTCGGCGTATTCGCCGAAAGCTGGTTGGGCCGCGAATCATTGATCCGCACCATGATTAGCGGACGGAAGCGTCTTCCCCCCGGCGCCGCCTTGCTCAACCCGCGGCCGGCGCGGCGGCGTGCCGCAACCGTTGCTACGGCCTGCGCTGGCACCGCCATTATCTTGATTGGCGCGCTCGCCGGCACGGTCCCCGCGTCCGGCCTGATTGCCATGCCCCGTCAGGCCGCCTTCCAGGAGGAATGCGGCGAATGCCACGAGGTTTATCATCCCAGCCTGCTGCCGCGGGCCTCGTGGCTGGCGATGATGGCCGGACTGGAGAACCATTTCGGCGAAGACGCCAGCCTTTCCCCCGACACGGACCAAGCGATTGCCGATTACCTCGCCAAATACGCTTCCGAATCCTGGGATACCGAGGCCGCCAACCGCCTTCGGGTGGTCGATGGCGCCGCGCCGGCGCAGATCACCGCGACCCCCTTCTGGAAGCGCAAGCACGGCGAAATCGAGAAGTCCGTGTTCGAGACCAAACCGCTGCGCGGGCGGGGCAACTGCGCCGCCTGCCATCAAGACGCCGGAAGCGGACGCTTCGACGACCAGATGATTGCCATTCCTGAACCCGAGAGACCCAGCTTGTGAAAAAGGAGCCACGATCTCATGCGTACCCTGCTCATCCTGCCCGCCGCTATTGTCCTGCTGGCCACGGCCAGCGCCGAAGCCGCGCCGCGCCGGGCTCTCCTCGACGATTTCGCCACCCAGGCCAAGGCCGCCGACCCGGGCTTCACCGGTTTCTCCGCGTCACGCGGCGAGACCCTGTTCCGCACCCGGTTTACCGGAGGCAAGCCGGAAACCCCGGCCTGTACGGCGTGCCACACGGCTTCGCCCCTGAAGACGGGCGAGACCCGGGCCGGAAAGCCGATCGAACCCATGGCTGCCTCGGTGACGCCGGATCGCTATACCGACCCGAAGAAAGTGGCCAAATGGTTCCGCCGCAATTGCAAGAGTGTTCTGGGCCGTGAATGCACGGCCCTGGAAAAAGGTGACTTTCTCACCTTCATGATCAGCCAGTAACCCTCCAAGGAGACAAATCATGCGTTTTACCGCCCTCGTGCTTTCCGCCACGCTTCTCGCGCCCCTGACCGCCATGGCCGGCGAAGACTCCGTGCCGCCGGTGACCGACCCGCTGGTGAAGAAGGAATGCGGCGAATGCCACATGGCCTTCCAGCCGGCATTCCTGCCGGCGGCATCGTGGCGCAAAATGATGGCGACCCTCGGCGACCACTTCGGCGAGGACGCCAGCCTGGACGCCGTAACCCGCGACAAGATCGAGTCCTACCTGGTCGCCAATGCCGGGCGCGGCCGTGTTGACCGCGCCAACCCGCCGCTGCGCATTACCGAACTCAACTGGTTCCGCCACGAACACCGCGAAGGCGAGGTCAGGCGGATGCGCGCAAAGCGCAACGTCAAGACCCTGGCCGATTGCGCCGCCTGCCATCGTGACGCCGACCGTGGCTACTTCGAGGACGACTGATGAAAATAATGAACCCGGCGGACGTGGAAACCGGCCGCCATGCGCAACATGCCGAGGTCAGGGTCTGGGACCCGTTGGTGCGGGTTTTCCACTGGTCTCTTGTACTGAGCTTTCTCGTCGCCTGGGTCAGCGCCGAAGACTGGGACCGGCTCCATGAATGGGCCGGCTACGCCGTTCTGGGGCTGATCGCCTTCCGCGTCGTCTGGGGCGTTGTCGGAACCCGATACGCCCGGTTCTCGAATTTCGTCCATGGGCGGGATACCGTGATCGGTTATCTCAAGGATGTCTGTTCCTTGCGCGCCAAACGGTACCTGGGCCACAATCCGGCGGGCGGCCTCATGGTCGTCGTTCTGCTTGTCATGCTCTCCATCCTTTTTGGAACGGGTTATATGACAACGATCGACGCCTATCGCGGTGCCGAATGGGTCGAGGAGATCCACGAAGTCGTCGCGAATCTTACTCTCGCTCTCGTCGGTTTCCACGTTCTCGGGGTT
>JAJRSS010000138.1 GCA_024278615.1 Alphaproteobacteria bacterium | reverse complement strand
GGTGGGTTCGTCGAGGACGATGAACCGGGGCTTGAGCACCAGCGCCCGGGCGATGGAAATGCGCTGGCGCTGGCCGCCGGAAAATTCGTGGGGATAGCGGTCCATCATCGACCGTTCCAGGTCCACCTCTTCAAGCGCCTGGGCGATCATTTCCCGGCGTTCTTCGAAGGTGCCGCCCAGCCCGTGGACCAGCAGCCCTTCCTCGACGATCTGCGCCGCCGACAGCCGGGGGCTGAGGGAACCGAAGGGATCCTGGAAGACGATCTGCATTTCCCGGCGCAGGGGACGCAACTCCCTGGAACCAAGGCCCTGGATGTCGCGGCCCTGGAAGACGATATCGCCTTCGCACCGTTCCAGGCGCAACAGCGCCCGGCCGAGCGTGCTCTTGCCCGAACCGCTTTCGCCGACCACGCCCAGGGTATGGCCCTGGCGCACGGAAAGGGTGATGCCGTCCACCGCTTTCACGTGGTCCACCGTGCGCCGGAGCAATCCCTTCTTGATCGGGAACCAGACCCTGGCGCCGCTGGCGGCCATGACCTCCGGCGCGTCCTTGTCGGCCGGTTCGGGCCGGCCCTTGGGCTCGGCGGCCAGCAGGTGCCGGGTGTAGGAATGCCGGGGCGATTGCAAGACTTGCGCCGCCGGGCCCTGTTCGACGATTTCGCCGCCGGTCATCACACAGGCCTTGTCGGCCATGCGCCGGACGATTCCTAAGTCGTGGGTGATCAACAGCAGGGCCAGCCCTTTTTCGGCCTGCAGGTCCTTCAGCAGCTTCAGGATTTGCGCCTGGATGGTGACGTCCACGGCGGTGGTCGGTTCGTCGGCGATCAGCATGTCCGGGTCGTTGGCCAGGGCCATGGCGATCATCACCCGTTGCTGCTGGCCGCCGGAAAATTGATGGGGCAGGTCGCCCAGGCGCTTCCTCGCTTCCGTCAGGCCGACCTGGTCCATCAATTCCTCCACCCGCTTGCCGGCCTCGCCCCGGGTCATGTTCTTGTGCAGGAGTAGGACTTCGCTGATCTGGCGTTCTATGCTGTGCAGCGGGTTGAGCGAGGTCAGCGGCTCCTGGAAGATCATGGCGATTCGGTCGCCGCGGATTTGCCGCAGGCGGGACTGGGGGGCGCCGATCATTTCCTCGCCGGCGAACCTGATGGAACCGGCCGGGTGGCGGGCCAGGGGATAGGGCAAAAGCTGAAGGACGGAAAGCGCCGTCACCGACTTTCCCGAACCGCTCTCCCCGACCAGGGCGACGGTCTCGCCCTTGCCGATGGTGAAGGAAACGCCGCGCACCGCCTTCACTTCGCGCTCGCCCTTGCCGAAGGAAACGTGAAGGCCGTCGATTTTCAGCAAACAGCTTTCAGACATCAGCGTTCAGCCTCTCCCGCCAAGACCATGCTTATTTCTGTTCGCTGACCGCTGAAAGCTGAAGGCTCATTTTTCATCGGAAGGTCTTCCTGGGATCGAAGGCGTCGCGCACCGCCTCGCCGATGAAAATCAAAAGGCTGAGCATGGTGGCGAGGATGATGAAAGCGGTCAGGCCCAGCCACGGTGCCTGCAGGTTGTCCTTGCCCTGCAACAATAATTCTCCCAATGACGGCGATCCGGGGGGCAGGCCCAGGCCCAGGAAGTCAAGGCCCGCCAAGGCGGTGACGGCGCCCGAAAGGATGAAGGGCAGGAAGGTCAGGGTCGCCACCATGGCGTTGGGCAGGATGTGCTTGAACATGATCATGGCGTCGGAAACGCCCAGGGACCGGGCGGCGCGCACGTAATCGAAATTCCTCGCGCGCAGGAACTCGGCCCGCACCACGCCGACCAGTCCCATCCACGAAAACAGGAGAAGAATAATCAAAAGCAGCCCGAAGCTGGGGGTGATGATGCTGGCGAGAATGATCAGAAGGTAAAGCTGAGGCATGCCGGACCAAATTTCGATGAAACGCTGGAAAATAAGGTCCACCTTGCCGCCGAAATACCCCTGCACGGCGCCGGCGGCGACGCCGACGGCGGAACTGATGGCGGTCAGCGCCAATCCGAACAGCACCGATATGCGAAATCCATAGATCAGCCTGGCCACCACGTCGCGGCCCTGATCGTCGGTGCCCAGCCAGTTGAGGCCCGACGGCGGCGACGGCGCCGGAACCTTCAGCGTGTAGTTGATGGTGTCGTAACTGAAGGGGACAAGCGGCCACAGGATCCAGCCTTTCTCCTCGATCAGTTCCTGGACTTCCGGATCGGCGTATTCGGCTTCGGTCTCCAGGAAGCCGCCGAATACGGTTTCCGGATAGGCCCTGAGGAAGGGTGCATAAAACTCGCCGCCATAACTCACCAGGATAGGCTTGTCGTTGGCGATCAACTCGGCGAAGAGGCTGATGAAAAAGAGCGTCAGGAAAACCCACAAGGACCAATAGCCGCGCTTATTGGCCCGGAAATTCACCAGCCGCCGTCGTGCCAGCGGCGTGATGCGCATGCCCAGGAAACGGTCGTCTTGCGGGAAAGCCACGGGCTAGCTCCCTCTGGCTTCGAAATCGATGCGGGGATCGACGAAGTGATAGGTCAGATCGCCGATCAGGTTGAGCAGCAGCCCCAGCAAGGTGAAAAAATAAAGGGTTCCGAACATCACCGCGTAGTCGCGCTTGATCGCCGCCTCGAAGCCCAGCAGACCAAGGCCATCCAGGGAAAAAATGATTTCCGTAAACAGGGCGCCGGTAAACAGGATGCCGACGAAGGCGCTGGGGAAGCCGGCGATGATGATCAGCATGGCGTTGCGGAAAACGTGCCCATAAAGGACGCGGGTTTCGGTCAGGCCCTTGGACCGCGCCGTCACCACGTACTGCTTGTTGATTTCCTCCAGGAAGGAATTCTTGGTCAGCATGGTCAGCCCGGCGAAGCCGCCGATGACCATGGACAGGATGGGCAGGGTCATGTGCCAGATGTAGTCGGTGATCTTTCCCCAGGTGGTCAGCTCGCTGAAATTGTCGGAAATGATGCCGCGCAGCGGGAACCAGTCGAAATACCGCCCGCCGGCGAACAGGATGATCAGCAGGATGGCGAACAGGAAACTGGGAATGGCGTTGCCGAAGATAATGATCCCCGATGTCCATACATCGAACTTGCTGCCGTCGCGCACCGCCTTGGCGATGCCCAAGGGAATGGAAATCAGATAGACCAGCAGCATCGTCCACAGTCCCAATGAAATGGACACCGGCATCTTGTCGATGACCAGTTCCACCACCCCCCGGTCGCGGAAATAACTGTCGCCGAAATCAAAGACGGCGAAGTTTTTCATCATCAGGATGAAACGCTCATAGGCCGGCTTGTCGAAGCCGAACTGCTTTTCGATTCGTTTGATGATGTCCGGGTCCAGCCCCTGGGCGCCCCGGTACTTGCTGGTAACCGTGTCGGTGGCGGTCAGTTGCCGGGAGACGCCGCCACCCACCTCCTGTCCGCCGCCGCCGGTGATGCGTGATGTGGTTCCCGTTGACGCCAGTCCCTGCATCTCGGCGATGGCCTGTTCGACGGGGCCGCCGGGGGCGAACTGGACGATGGCGAAATTGATGACCATGATCCCGAACAGGGTCGGGATGATCAGCAGCAATCGGCGGATGGCATAGGCGAGCATGCGGTCAGGTCACTTTACCGTTTTTCCCGCCTTCCCCTGTTCCAGGGCGGCGGCGGCATTGGCATCGAACCACCAAGTGCTGAACTGGGCCCCTTGCATGGGCGTGGTTTCGGGCCGGCCGAACTTGTTCCAGAACACCAGCCGGTCATAGGTGATATGCCAGTGGGGAATGACGTAATGGCCCCATTGCAGGACCCGGTCCAGTGCCCTGACCCGCGTGACCAGGCCTTCCCGGTCGGGGGCGGCGATCAGCAGTTCGATCAGTTCGTCGATCACCGGGTCGCTGATGCCCACCAGGTTGCGGCTGCCGTTGCGCCCGGCGGCGTCGGAACCCCAATAGTTCCGCTGTTCGTTGCCCGGCGACAGGGATTGCCCCCAGGAGCCGACCACCATGTCGAAATCAAAGGTTTCCAGGCGGCGGATGTACTGGGAACTGTCCACCGTGCGCACGGTGGCGGCGATGCCCAGCCGCTGGAGACCCTTGGTGAAGGGCAGGGCGATGCGTTCGAATAGCGGGCTGACCAGAAGGATCTCGAATTCCAGTTTCTGTCCGGTTTTGGCGTTGACGCGGATGCGGTCCTTGATGATCCAGCCCGCCTCCTTCAACAGGGCGTCGCCGGTGCGCAGGTTGGAGCGAATGCGGCCGTCGCCCTTGGTGGCGGGGGGGGCGTATTCCTGGGTGAAAACCTCGTCGGGGATGCGTCCGCGATAAGGCTCCAGGATTTTCAGTTCCTCCGCCGACGGCAGGCCGCTGGCCGCCAAATCCGAATTGTCGAAATAGCTGCGCGACCGGGTGTATTGGCCGTAGAAGAGGTTTCGGTTGGACCACTCGAAATCGAAGGCGTAGGCCAGGGCCTGGCGCACGCGCCGGTCCTTGAAGATGCCCCGGCGCAGGTTGAAGACGAAACCCTGCATGCCCTGGACCCGCCGGTGAGGAGAGTCCAGCTTTACCAACAGCCCCTTTTTCGCCGCCGGAATATCATAGGCGGTGGCCCAGTTCTTGGACGAATTCTCGGCCCGGTAATCATAGGCGCCGGCCTTGAAGGCCTCCACGGAGACGGCGGCGTTGCGGTAATAGTCATAACGGATGGCGCCGAAATTGTTGCGGCCCACGTTCACCGGCAGGTCCTTGCCCCAATAATCCTCGACCCGTTCGTAGGTCACGTAGCGGTTGGTGTCGAACGCCTTGATCCGGTAGGGGCCGCTGCCCAGGGGCGGCTCCAGGGTGGTCTTTTCGAAATCCCGGGTTTCCCAATAGTGCTTGGGCAACACCGCCAGTTGCCCGATGATCAGGGGAAGCTCCCGGTTCTCGCCCGGCTTGAAGGTGAACCTGACGGTGCGGGCGCCGATCTTTTCAACCTTGGCGACGCTGCCGTAATAGAATCGGTAAAAGGGCGCGCCTTTCTCCACCAGGGTCTGGAAGCTCCAGGTCACGTCGTCCGCCGTCACCGGCTTGCCGTCATGCCAGCGGGCCTCCGGACGCAGGGTGAACTGCACCCATGAACGGTCTTCCGGGGTTTCGATGGATTCGGCCAGAAGCCCGTATTGGGAAAAGGGTTCATCGGCGCTGCCGGTCATCAGGGTGTCGTAAATATTGCCCAGCCCCGCCACATCCTCGCCCTTGGAGATGAAGCCGTTGAAGCTATCGAAACCGCCCTGGGCCGCCAATCGCACCAGTCCGCCCTTGGGGGCGTTAGGATTGACGTAATCGAAACGCTTGAAATCCGGCGGGTACTTGGGTTCGCCATGCATGGCGATGCCGTGCCGTGGCCCGCTTTCCGCCGCCTGGGCGGCAAGGGGGATGAACCAGGCAAGCAAAAGACCCGCCAGCGCCGTCACGATCCTGCGCATGGGCCGCCCACCTTTGTCCTTTTCATGACGAAAATACATCAATCACCGAATCCTGGGGCGATTGTGGCCGTTCAACCCCTTCGGGATCAAGGAACATCCTGCAATGGGTTTGCGGCGTAAAGGTGGCGGTGGAAAAATTTAGGGGGATACCTTTCGGTATCCCCCCCAGGCGCATGGGTCGCGGGCGTCGGGGAAAGCCGGGGATTACGGCCCACCGCCTTGGTTCTTTCGGGCGCCGCTCGCGCCGCGCCCGATCTTTGCCTGCCGGCATCGGTGAAGGTTTTGGATCGATGTTTCGATCATCATGGGTTTACCTTAAGCCCCTGGCCGATGGGTGGCGATTAAACTCGAATCAAATGGGCGTGAAGATGGGAAAGGATATGTTTTTCAAGGCATTGAAAGAGCCCGATGCGCCACCGGCCCGTAATCGGGGAGAAGATGGCCGGCGTGCCGATCAGGCGGCCAACGCGGCGAGTGCCCGGCGGTGGACTTCCCCATCCCCGGCCGCCAGCACCCGGCCGTCGGATTCCAGGGTCAGGGCTTCCCCCTGCCAGTCGGTGATGACGCCGCCGGCGCCTTTGACGATGGCCACCAGGGGCAGGTAGTCATAGGGCTGCATGGTCGCCTCGCAGACCACGTCCATGAGGCCGCTGGACAGGTAACCATAGGCGCAGGCGTGGGCGCCCCAGACGGTTTGGGCGGTTTTCCGGCGCAATTGCTCGAAGGCCTCGAAGTCCCCGGCCGGAAACATGTTGGGCGAGGTGGCTCCCAGCCACGCGGTTTCAAGGGCGGAACAATCGCGGGTGCGCGCGCCGCCGCCGTTGAAGGTGGTCTGGCGCCCTTCCATGCCGATCCAGCGCTCGTTCATCGCCGGGCAGTCCATGAGGCCGAGGATGGGAATTCCGTACCGCAGCAGGGCGATCAGGGTGGTGAAAACGGGCATGCCGGCGACGAAGGAATTGGTGCCGTCGATAGGGTCCAGGACCCAAATGTATTGGGCGTCCAGGTTCTTCGGACCCGTCTCCTCGCCCAGGATGCCGTGATCGGGAAAATCGGCCTCGATAAGGGCGCGCATGGCGGCTTCCGCCTGCCGGTCGGCGGCGGTGACCGGGCTCAGGTCGCGTTTGCTTTCCACCGCCATGCCGCTGCGGAAATGGGCCAGGGTGATCGGCCGGGCGGTATCGGCCATGCGGCTGGCCAGTCGCAGGAATTCGCTTTCTCCGGGTCGGGGCACGGTTCGTCCCCGGTCAGGGCAGAGGCTTGGGCGAGGCGCTGAGGGAGCGAAGATAAGCGATCAGGCTGGCCCTGTCGGTTTCCTTCTTGAGGCCGGCGAAACTCATTTTCGTGCCTGGCGCGAAAGCCTTGGGCTTGGCCAGGAAATGGTCCAGGTCCTGGTAGGTCCAGTCGCCGCCCAGGCCCTTGAGGGCGTTTGAGTACTTGAATCCCTCGATGCCGGCCTTGGGCCTGCCGACCACCTCCCACAGGTTGGGCCCGATCTTGTTCTTGCCCCCTTGCTCGGCGGTGTGGCAGGCCTTGCACTTCTTGAAGACGCCGGTCCCCCGTTTGGTATCGGCGGTGGCCAGCAGGGCGAGCACGCCGTTCGCGGCGGCGGCTGGCGGCGATGCTGGTTGGGCTGGTTGGGCGGGCTCCGCCGCCGGTTTCGCCGCCGGTTTCGCCGCCATTTCCGTATTTGGCGCGCTGGCCGGCTTTACCTCATTGGCCGGCATTCCCAATTCACCCAGGAAATTGACACCCCAGATCAGCCACGCCGTGATCAGCAGCGAAGCGCCAAATTTCTGTAAAAACGTAAAACGCATGGCAAGGGCTTCCTTTTTATTACCGGTCCCCAATAAGGGGCGCCAACAGGGGCGCCAACAGGTGCGAATGTAGCCCCAAGGCCGGGGCCGGTTCAACGCCTACAACCCGGAAAAGAAAACGGGTTTCGCCCCGGCGGCCAGAGAGATTAAGCTGGCGGCCCCGGCCAGCCATGGAAATTGAATTTTTATGACATCACCACGCAACCCGATCATCGTCATCCCGGTGCGCATGGCTTCGGTGCGCCTGCCGGGGAAGCCCCTGGCGGATATTCATGGGTCGCCGATGATCGTCCATGTGTGGCGCCGGGCGGTGGAGTCCGGCCTGGGGCCGGTCCTGGTGGCGGCGGCTGAAGCCGAAGTGGCCCGGGCGGTGGAAGACGCCGGCGGCCGCTGCGTCCTCACCCGGGCCGATCATCCCTCCGGATCGGACCGCGTTTTCGAAGCGCTGCAAAAGGCCGATCCCAATGGCGCCCATGACGCGGTGATCAACCTGCAAGGCGACCTGCCGACCATGGACCCGGCCGCCATCCGCGCCGTCATGGACCCGTTGATAGAAGATGGAGAGGTCGACATCGCGACCCTGATCACCGAAATCTCCGGCCCGGGCGAACGGGACGACCCCAACGTGGTCAAGGCGGTGGTGGGGCTGAAACCCGGTGCCACCACGGGCAGGGCGCTTTATTTCAGCCGCGTCGCCGTGCCCGGCGGCGGCGGGCCCATTTATCATCATATCGGCATCTACGCCTATACCCGCGACGCCCTGAAACGGTTTGTCGGCCTGCCGCCCGGGGTGTTGGAACAGCGCGAAAGGCTGGAACAATTACGCGCCCTGGAAGCCGGCATGCGCATCGACGCCGCCCTCGTTGACACGCTTCCCCTCGGTGTCGATACTTCCGCCGATCTTGAACGGGCGCGTCAAATCCTGGCTCCCGGCGAATGACAAAAGGCGACTGAAATCATGTCCGACCCCGGCAACACCATCGCCTTCCAGGGCGCGCCCGGCGCCTATTCGGACCTGGCCTGCCGCCACGCCCAGCCGGAAATGGCGACCCTGCCGTGCCGTTCCTTCGAGGATACCTTCGCCGCCGTCCGGGAGCACCGGGCGGCGGTGGCCATGATTCCCATTGATAATTCGGTGGCCGGCAGGGTGGCGGATATCCATCACCTGCTTCCCGGTTCGGGACTGCACATCATCGGCGAGCATTTCCAACGGGTGAATCATCACCTGCTGGGCGTCACCGGGGCCGAAATATCCGACATCACCCACGTGCACAGTCATGTCCACGCCCTTGGTCAGTGCCGCGACCTGATCGCCGAACTGGGGGTCGAGCCGGTGGTCCACGTGGACACGGCGGGCGCCGCGGCGCAAGTGGCGGAACGGGGGGACAAGACCCAGGCCGCCATCGCTTCCGGCCTCGCCGCCGAACTGGATGGCCTGGTCTCGCTGCGGGCCAACATCGAAGACGCCGCCCACAACACCACCCGCTTTCTGCTCATGGCGCGAGAGCCCATCATCCCCGGCCCCGGCGACGGGCCGCTGATGACCAGTTTCGTCTTTAGGGTGCGCAACGTGCCGGCGGCCCTGTACAAGGCCATGGGCGGCTTCGCCACCAACGGCGTCAACATGACCAAGCTGGAAAGCTATCTGGTCGGCGGGCACTTCACGGCGGCCCAGTTCTACGCCGACGTGGAAGGCCATCCCGAACACCGGAACCTCCGCCTGGCGCTCGAGGAACTGGAATTTTTCTCCCGCGAAGTCAATATCCTAGGGGTATACCCGGCGCATCCGTACCGGCAGGAGAACGACGCCGCCGACGAGACCTGAGCCGCTTCCTTTCGGCCGCCGATCCGGCTTAGCCATCCTCTTCCGCCAACCATCGGTCGACCAGCCAGCGGGCGATGGAAACCTGGCGCGGCAGGCTCAGGCCCAGCTCGCCGAAGCGCGCGATCTGGCCCTTGGTGAACCAGCGGGCGTCGTCCAGTTCGTCCGGGTTGACGTGGATATCCACCGACGTTGCCCGGGCGCGGAAACCCAGCATCAGGGATGATGGAAAAGGCCAGGGCTGGGACGCCATGTAGGTGACGCCGGTAACGGCGACGCCGGCTTCCTCCTGGACCTCGCGGGCAACCGCTTCTTCCAGGCTTTCCCCCGGGTCGACGAACCCGGCCAGGGTCGAATACAGGCCCTCGGGCCAGGATTTCTGCCGCCCCATCAGGCAGGCGCCGCCGTCCGGCCCCGGCCGGGTGACCAGCATGATTACCGCCGGGTCGGTGCGGGGGAAATGCTCCCGCCCGCATCGCGGGTTGGCGCACAGGCGCATGTGCCCGCCGTGGCGGGAATGGGTCGGGCTGCCGCATTCGCCGCAATACCGGTGCCGGCGGTGCCAATGCAACAGGCCCCGGGCATAGGCCAGCACCGCGCCTTCCCGCCGCTCCATGACCGGGCTCACCTGTCTCAAGTCCAAGAACTCCCCGCCGCCGATGACCGGCGTCAGCACCGGCAAATCGTGCTGGGAAAGGTCGGCGGTGAAAAAGGCGGTGTCGCCGCGCATGCCCAGCAACGCCACTTCGCCGGCCATCCGCAACAGGCCCCGGGCGTGGGCGCCGGTGACGGTCCGGGCGGTGGGCGTGTCGCCGGGGGTGATCAGGTTGCGGTCCCGCCACAGGGGGACGATTTCCGTCGTCCGGTCATGCAGATGCCTGGCGATCCAGGCTTCGTCGCGGCGAAGGTCAGGCGCCCGGTCCAGGCCGCTATGGGTGAAATAAATGCGCCTCGGCATGGGCGGAGCCTGACACAGGCCATGCCCCCAGGCAACGCAAGTGTATGAACCTGCACGTTTCAGCCGGCTTTCGAATCAGCTGCGGGGCTGGTATAGTGCCCCCGGGAGGCTGGCGGCGGACAGGTCCCTCGCCAACCCGGTCAGGTCCGGAAGGAAGCAGCCGTAACGAGTTTCGGCCTGGGTCGTTGTTCAGTCTCCCACCAATTGTTCAGTTTCCCACTAATCGCCGGCGGCGCCGTTTGCCGCCGTTCGCCATCTTGTTCCGGGCGCCCCATGAACGACCAACCCTCACCCCAACCGCCCGAAGCCTCGCCTTCCGATCCCTACCGCGTCCTCGCCCGCAAATACCGGCCGACCACTTTCGACGGCCTGATCGGCCAGGACGCCATGGTGCGCACCCTGACCAACGCCATCGCCTCGGGGCGTCTGGCCCATGCCTTCATCCTTACCGGCGTGCGGGGCGTCGGCAAAACCACCACGGCGCGGATCATCGCCCGGGCGCTGAACTGTATCGGCGCCGATGGCCAGGGCGGCCCCACGGTCAATCCTTGCGGGGTGTGCGAACACTGCCGGGCCATCGCCGAGGACCGCCATGTGGACGTGCTGGAAATGGACGCCGCCAGCCGCACCGGCATCGAGGATATCCGCGAACTGATCGAAGGCGTGCGCTACCGGCCGACCTCGGCCCGCTACAAGATCTACATCATCGACGAAGTGCACATGCTGTCCCGGCACGCCTTCAACGCCTTGCTGAAAACCCTGGAGGAGCCGCCGGAGCACGTCAAATTCGTCTTCGCCACGACGGAAACCCGCAAGGTGCCGGTAACCGTGCTTTCCCGGTGCCAGCGGTTCGACTTGCGCCGGGTGGACCTGGAAACCCTGGCCGCCCATTTCGCCATGGTGGCCAAAAAAGAGGGCGCGTCGGTCACCGAACCGGCCCTGCACCTGATCGCCCGCGCCGCCGATGGCAGCGTCCGCGACGGCCTCAGCCTCCTGGATCAGGCCATTTCCCTTACCCGGGAACAGGTGGGCGAGGCGGAAGCCCGCGACATGCTGGGCCTGGCCGATCGCAGCCAGATATTCATGCTGATGGAATCGGTGTTGAAGGGTGAAATCCCGGCGGCGCTGGAGTTGCTGGAACAGCAATACGTTTCCGGCGCCGACCCGGTGGTGGTGGTCGAAGACATGCTGGACCTGACCCATTGGCTGACCCGCATCAAGATCACCCCGGCGGCGGCCGACGGCCCCGGCGTGCCGGAAATGGACCGGGTGCGGGGCAGGGACATGGCCGGGCAATTGTCCATGGCCGTCCTGGCCCGGGTGTGGCAGATGCTGCTCAAGGGCTTGAGCGAAGCACGCACCGCGCCATCGCCCTTAAAGGCGGTCGAAATGGTCCTCGTCCGCCTGGCCTATACCGCCGACCTGCCGACGCCCGCCGACGTGATCGGCGGCGCGGCCCGGCGTGGGGCCCAGGCCAGTGACAAGGCCGGCCCGCCGTCGGCCGCTGGCGCGGAAGGCGCGCCGCCATCATCGGCGGCCCATGTTTCCGCCCCTCCTCCGGCGATTGGCGGCCGGCCCGTGGCGGCATTGGTTCCCGAACCTGCCCTGGCGGCCGAACCTTCGCCCGCCGCCGCCAAACCGGATCCGCTTTCCTTCGAGGAAGTGGTCGATCTGGCGGACCGGTTGAACGAGCGAATCCTTCACGCCAACCTGATCAACAATGTTCACCTGGTGCGTTTCGAACCGGGGCGGATCGAATTTCATCCCGGTGACGGGGCGCCGGCCGAACTCGCCCACAGCCTCAGCCGTTTCCTCAACGGCCATACGGAACGGCGGTGGGTGGTTACCGTATCCCGGGAAGCGGGCGGCAGCACCCTGCGCCAGCAAAGGGAGGCCGGGCAGGCGGCCGAAGTCGCTAGGGCGGCGGAAAACCCGGCGGTAAAATCGGTGCTGGATGCCTTCCCCGGTTCCCGCATCAGCGAAATTCGCCCGGAAACGCCGCCGGAGTCTTTTGGCGAGGATTGACCGCGCCGGCGGCCGGGGACAAAAGAAACTCACGCGGCAACAAAATCCCCGGCTTCTTTTTAGGGCCGCGGACGCTTCCCAAATTGCTTAATAAATCAGGTCAACATTCAAATCCGGGTTCGGCTTCGAATTCCGCCCGGACCGCGCTTCCATCCTTTGGCTTGCTTGTTGGCGGTTCGCCGTATTCCTGAATTTTGAATTGGCCGCTCTCGACGCCACTCTCGACATCAGGGGAGTTCGTTCGGCGAGCCCGACCACGATCCGCCCGCCGGCGGCGTTGGTGATGACGATCTGCGATTGAAGGCCGGCGTCGTGAAGCCTGGTCTTGTAAAGTCCGGTCTGGCGGGGCGCGGCTTGCGCTCTCGTCCTTTGGGCGCCGGCGACTTGAGGGTTGCGCCTTTGGGCGGCGAGGAATTTTTCATCCGGCTTGCCCGCGGCGCCGGCGAGATAGTTTTGCCGCACCTGTTCCAGGGTTTCCCCGGCGATCAGGCCTTCCGATTTCATCTGTTTGAAGATCTGCTCCCAGTCCATGCCGCTTTCCTTGGCGGCGACGATATCTTCCAGGCCCCAGGCCCTCTTCATGACGCTTTTCATGGCGCTTTTCATGGCGCTGGCCTGCTCCACGGCGCCGGCGCCGTTTTCGCTTTTTTCTTCCCCTGTTTTTCCCCTGGTATCGCCAACCTCCTGGAAATCGGCCTTCTGGGAATCGGCCCCCTGGGAATTGAACAGGGCCCAGGCGATATTCTGATTGTCGGGTGAAAGCTGGCCGAAATTTTTCATTTCCGCCGAATCGGCGGAGGCTTCCCCGACGTCCAGGGACGACAGCGACGCCGCCGGCGCGGGGCCACCGGCATTGTCGTCAACCGTGCCGGGGTAGGCCGTTCCCGCCAGCGTCGTGCTGGCCAGGGCGGCGCCGCCCAGGATGACGATCAAGACGACGCCCAAAAGGCCCCGGTTCATCCGCTGGCGCCTGAACAGTCTGCGCTTCGGTAATAACGGCATAACCTGATTCCTTTACCGGTTTTCGCCGGCTTTCCATGATCGCGCCTTGGGCCCATGCCTTGTCCTCAACCTTTTGCCGGCCTAATTTCCGCCCGTGGCGGCGGCCGTTTCCATATTCAGGGTTTGTACGGTCTGGATGATGATTTCCGTCGCCGTGGCGCTGTCCCTGAACAGGATGCCACCGGTATTGGCCACCACCCGCATGCGGGTGGCCCGTTTGGTCAGGGCTTCCAGTTCAATCTCGATGGTCCGCTTGTGGGCCTGCGCCTGGATTTGCCAACCGGATTCCGATTTTTGAGTATCGCTGACCTTCATGTCCATGCGGCGCAGGGTTCTCAGCGCCGCCATTTTCAAATCGCTTATCGGCGTGGTGAAGGTCTTGTAGGCGATGCCGCCCAGGGCGTGGTTGATCCCCGTGCCGGCGGCGAGGCTGCCGGCGGTCAGGGCGACGGCGGCGCATCCCTGCAAGGCCAGCAGGCCCAGGACCATGGCGACGATGCGAAAGCGGTGCATTCGGGTCTCCTCGTCAATCGCGTTTTTTGTTCATTTTTCGCCCGTTTCTTTCAGGCGCCTTCTTTTCCCGGCTTCAGGCCCATCCTGGCGTCCCCCCTGCCGCGCCGCCAACGAATGGCGCCGCACCCCAACAGGTATAGTGTTTCTTTATTTATGAACGTTTAATAAATAGATCAATTTTACAGAATAATATTATCTTTACTTTGGATAAAATTTTACGAGAATAAATATAAATGTAATATAGGCACCATGTGTTCTGGCTTCAATCTTTCGCCGGTTTCGCGCCAGGCGCCTTTTTTCACCCTTCAGGCGCCAATTCCAGGTCATGACTCGGTATCCCTGGCCTGCTATACACTGGTCCGAACCCTCCCTTCGAACCCGGGCCTTGCCGGTCCGCGCAACGTAAAGAGCAACACCGATGAAAAACCTTGGCGCCATGATGAAGCAGGCCCAGCAGATGCAGGCCAAGATGGCTGAAATGCAGGAAAAACTGTCCGACCTGGAAGTTTCCGGATCGTCGGGCGGCGGCATGGTGCGGGTGACCCTTTCCGGCAAGAACGAAGCCCGCAAGGTGAAGATCGACCCGTCGCTGATGAACGCGGAAGAAACGGAAGTGCTGGAAGACCTGCTGATCGCCGCCTTCAACGACGCCAAGACCAAGGTGGAAGCGGAAATGGCCGAAAAAATGTCCGAACTGACCGGCGGGCTGAAACTGCCGCCGGGCATGCAACTGCCCTTTTGAGGCCGTGGCCGGAAAACCCGCAGCAGGGGGCGAACCCGATCCGCCATGACCAGCGATCCCCAACCCGCGAACCAAGGCCCGCCCGGCCAACGGGACCCAAACCAGGAAGCTCCCGACCGCCGGGAACCGGTTTCGCCAACCGCTGAGTCCTGGGCCGGGAACCGGGCGGCGGAAAGCCCCATGGAAAGGCTGATCGGACTGTTGGCCAAGCTGCCGGGGCTGGGTCCCCGGTCGGCCCGCCGGGCCGCCCTCTACCTGTTGAAACGCAACGATTCCCTGCTCAAGCCCCTGGCCCGCGCCTTGAGCGTGGCGGCGGAAAACATCCGCACCTGTTCGGTGTGCGGCAACCTGGACGCCCGGGACCCCTGCGGCGTCTGCGCCGATCCCCGCCGCGACGATTCGCTCATCTGCGTCGTCGAGGACGTGGCGGACATGTGGGCCCTGGAACGCTCGGCGGCTTTTCGCGGCCGCTATCATGTTCTGGGGGGCGCCCTGTCGGCCCTGGACGGGGTGGGGCCCGATGATCTGAATATTCCCGCCCTGGTGGCCCGCGCCGGCCGGGCGGAAGTGAGCGAAGTGATCCTGGCCACCAACGTCACCGTCGACGGCCAGACCACCGCCCACTACATCGCCGACCGGCTGGCCGAATGCGGGGTGACCGTATCGGGCCTCGCCCACGGGGTGCCGGTGGGCGGCGAGCTGGATTACCTGGACGAAGGCACCCTCAGCCAGGCCCTCAAGGCCCGCCGGCCGGTATAGGCCGGAATGTCGAAAGCCATCCGCCGCGAATTCAGGCGGCGGGATCGCAGGAACGGATTTGAATGACGACTCTTTCTCTGGACCCCGAAGACATCGACCATGAGTTTCTCGACGAATTCCTGTCGTCGGACCGCGCCCCCGAAAACTGCATGATGCTGTCGGACCTGGATGGGTTTCTCACCGGCATCGCCATCGGCCCCGAACTGGTCAAGCCCAGCGAATGGCTTCCCGTCGTTTGGGGGCATGGCGAACCGGAGTTCGAAAGCGAGGAAGAGGCCCAAAGGGTCCTGAACAGTATTTTCGGGCGTTACAATGAAATCCTCCAGCTTCTCCAGCACGCACCCGGCCACTACCAGCCCGTTTTCTGGCAGGCGAAGGACGGTGGCCTCATCGCCGACGATTGGGCCGAAGGATTCATGGACGCGGTCAGGATGCGGCCAAGGGCCTGGGCGCCGTTGTTCGATTCCGAATCCGACTGGGAATTGATCGCGCCGATTATCGTCCATTGCCTTGACGAAGAAGGCAAACCGTTTCTGAACGCCGACGGGGAGAAGTTCACCGCCGTATTGCGGGAGGCGGCGGAATATATCGCTCCGTCGGTTGTCGATATCGACCGCTATTGGAAAAGCGGTGGAAAAACTTCGGAACGGCAGCAGAAAGTGGGGCGCAACGAACCCTGCCCCTGCGGTTCGGCAAAGAAATACAAGCGCTGTTGCGGCGCCAACTGAACGGGCCAGCCAAAGGATGGATTCCGATCAAGGCCTGCGCCAGAAACTCCACAAGATCGAGGCCCTTTTCGCCGGCGGCGCGACGGAAGGCGAGAAGGCGGCGGCCGGCGCCGCCGCCGAGCGCATCCGCGCCCGGCTGAAGGAGGTCCAGGGAACGGAAAAGCCCGTCGAGATCAAGTTCAGCCTGCCCGATCCCTGGTCCCGCCAGTTGTTCATCGCCCTTTGCCGCCGTTACGGCATTCGCCCCTACCGCTATCCCCGCATGAGGAGCCAAAGTGTCGTCGTCCGTGCCCCCCGGTCGTTTATCGACCAGGTGCTGTGGCCCGAATTCGGGCAGATCGACGACGCCCTGGCCGATTACCTTGCCGAAGTCACGGACAAGGTCATCCGCGAGGAGGTTTTCGGCAACGCCGGCGACGCGGAGGTCGTCGCGGAAACGCCACCCCCCGGTCCATGACCAAGGCGGTTTCCACCACCAAGCCACCGCCCGCTTCGCCGGTATAGGCCGGATACCTGTAAAGCCGTCCGGCGTGAGCGGAATTTTCGATCGTGGTCATCCCGGACGTTATGTCGGGCCCTGGATACCGGATAGCGCGTTCTTCCAGCCAATTCCTGGCGGAATTGGGGAAGACCGGCTTCCGGCATGACGGCATGTGAAAAAACAGCCTGTTGATTGCCGGATTACTGAATGCCATTCGCCCGCTGGGTTTCGCGGATGAAGGCGATGATGGGGCCGATCTCGCCGGCCTTGACCTGGGGCTGGGGCGGCATGTTGCCGAAGGACCAATGGTGCTGGCGGGCGCCCGTGGCGACGGCCAGCCGGATGGCCTGGTCGCCGTGGTGATTGGGCCGGTAGGTGACCTGGATCAGCGACGGGCCTTTCGACGATCCCTGGGCGTTTTCCCCGTGGCAGGCGGCGCAGACCCGCTTGAAGGTCTTGTGCCCTTCGGCGGCCCGGGCCGACAGGGCGGGCAGGGTGACGTCGGCCGTCCCGTCCTTGCCGGCGCCGCCGGTCAGCAGCCATGTCACCGCGCCCAGCACCGCCACCAGGGCGATCAGGGTCAGCACCCCGCCGTATCCTTCCGCTTGACGGCTTTTCGTTCCGCCGGCGGATTTCTTTTTCCGCCGCCGGCTAACCGGCATGGTTGGAATCCTCCTTTTCCACCAGCAGGGTCGCGCCTTCGACGCCGGTCACCCGGACCCGGGCGCCGGCCGGCAGGTCCCGGCCCTTGACCTTCCAGGTGCCGTCGCCGGCCTTGACCCGGCCGGCGCCGTTGACGATCGGCCCTTCCAGGCTCAACACGCTGCCGACAAGCCGCCGGCCCCGCCGGTTGAGGTCCGGGTGATCCGATACCGTCGGCCGCCGCTTGACCCAATTGCGGCCGGCGGCGACGCTGATCACCGCCAGCACGGCGAAGACGAGAAACTGGGTTTCCCAGGACATGCCGGGAACGGCGAGCAGGACCAGTCCGGTGACGCCGGCGGCGATGCCGACCCACAGGAAAACCACGCCGGGCAGAAGGATCTCGATGACGACGAAGACGGTACCGGCGATCAGCCAGTGCCAGAAAGTGATCTGTTCCAGGGCTTCCACGGCCGCCTATCCTTTCGGCTCCCACGGTCCCGCCGCCTTCGAATCGCCACCCTTGCCGAGGGCGCCCTTGGTCAGCTCGGCGATGCCGGCCAGCGCGCCCAGAATGCCCGCCGACTCCATGGGCAGAATGATGACTTTCTCGTTGCGGGCGGAGGCGATGTCCTTGAGCGCCTCGACGTATTTCTGGGCGACGAAGTAATTGACCGCCTGCACGTCGCCGGCGGCGATCGCGTCGGACACCATGGTGGTCGCCCTGGCTTCGGCTTGCGCTTCGCGCTCCCTGGCTTCGGCGTCGCGGTAGGCGGCCTCGCGCCGGCCCTCGGCGTCCAGGATGGCGGCCTGTTTTTCGCCTTCCGCCCGCAGGATTTCCGATTGCCGCTGGCCTTCGGCTTCCAGGATGGTCGCCCGCTTGTCCCGTTCCGCCTTCATCTGGCGGGCCATGGCGTCGACCAGGTCGCGGGGCGGCGAGATGTCCTTGATCTCGATGCGGGTGACCTTGATGCCCCAGGCGTTGGTCGCCTCGTCGACGACGGTCAGAAGCTGGGCGTTGATCTTGTCCCGTTCGGACAACAGCTCGTCCAGGTCCATGGAGCCCATGACCGTCCTGATGTTGGTCATGGTCAGGTTGAGGATGGCGTATTCAAGCTGCCGTACTTCATAGGCGGCCATGGCGGCGTCCAGAACCTGGTAGAAAACCACCCCGTCGACGGTCACCATGGCGTTGTCGCGGGTGATCACATCCTGGGAGGGAACGTCGAGCACCTGTTCCATCATGTTCATCCGCGAACCGATGCGGTCGACCATGGGGATAATCAGGTGCAGGCCGGGAGTCAGGGTGCGGGTGTATCTTCCGAATCGTTCGACGGTGTAGCCGAATCCCTGCTGGACGGTCTTGACGCCCATGAAAACGAGTACCAGGGACAGGACAACGAAGGCGATGGCGAAAATGGAAAAATCGGTCAGGGTCATGGCGTAGCCTCTCCCTTCCTCTGTTCCGGCGCAAGCCCGGCGTTGTGCCGGCATGAACCTGGGGTTGTATTCGGCGAATATTGTTTGCCCTTAAGTTAGCCTGTTAGGGCTCCAATGAAAGAGCGGGCGCCGAGTTTACGCCGATTTCAAAGGCGGCGGCGAGCCTTGAAGGAAATGGCGGTGAGCATTGAAGGCATCATACATCATCTTTCCCGGCCGAATCGCCCAATAGGGCGGGGGGGTCGTGGATTTCCTCGGCTTCGCCTTCGATCAGGCCGCCCAGTTCCAGTTCAACGATTTCAAACGCCGGAATGCTCTTCTGGATGCCCTTGGTTCGCGCCGGGCGAACGCCCAGGGATTCGACCATTCGCACGCGGGGCAGAAGCCGCGCGTTCATCGAGCGGGCCAAATCCTTGTAATTCTTCGCCGCCGTCTTCAGGCCTCTCCCGACGCCGACGGTCAGTTCGACCAAAGTCCCAATGCTGTCGAGAAGCGCTTGCGTTCCCTGGACAATTTTCTCCTGGTTTTCGGCCTGTCTTCCAAGGTCGATTTCGACCCGGGCAAAGCCGACCAGGCAAGCCAGCGCCGATGGCCCGGCAATCGTAATCTGGGCCTTCGCCGCCTTTTGAATGAAACCGGGGTCGGCCCGGGACAGCTTTTCGACGGCGCCCTCGTTGGGAAGGTACATGACGCTCATGATTCGCCGGATTTCGTCGTGCCGCCCGGCTTCCCGGTAGCCGGCCAGAGTTTCCTCCTTGTAATTCTTGTTGGCCAAATCCCTCAAATGCTGGTTCATGGTTTTCGAGAGTTTCTTGTAGGCCGCCTCTTCCTCATCCGTCCCTTCGGCGTCCGCGAGCTCCAGCAAATGCTTCGACGCCTTGCTGTCAACGACGAGAACCGTATTCCCCGGCAGGAAGATCATCGCATCGGGCCGCAGCTTTTTTCCTTCGATGGATTCCTGAATCACATAATCGCGATTTATTTCCAGGCCGAAGGATTTGAGGGAATTGTTGAGGCCGATTTCAGCGAAATAACCGGCTCCTCCCGGGTTGGACAAGGCGTTCCATACGGTGTCCATGGTCCCCTTGTTCTCATCGACGCTTTTGTCCAGGGCGGCGACCGATTTTACGATTTCATCGAATTGCCGGGTCAGGATTTCGGTGGCTTTTTTAGTCCTCTCCTCGCTATCCTTTTTCGCCGCATCCGTTTCCCGCTTGTGGTCGGCCAGAAGTTTCGAGGAAAGTTGAGCCCCCACTTCCAGCGTCGCGGCTTTCGCGGCCTGCAGGCTTTCGAGCCTGGCCTTCTCCCAGTCTTCCATGCGCTGCTTCATGCCTTGCAGTTCCTGAAGGCGAAGCGCCGCCTGCTTTTCGGCTTCGGTCTGGGCCTTGACCGCTTCGTCGCGCTTGCCGGCGGCCTCATCCCGTTCCTTCATCAGGGATAACGCGCGGGCTTCGGCGTCTGAAAGCCTTGTCGAAGCCTCGGTTTTTTCGGCGATCCATCCGGCCACTTTTTCCTGAACCTCGGACGCCTTTTTTCGTTCGAGGGACAGTTCTTCGCGCACCTGCGCCAGATCGGCGTCCAGCGCCGCCGACATCCGTGAAACGCGATCCCTGAAACCGCGCATTTTGGTGTGAGCGATGGCCAAGGCGATCAGGCAAACGGCCAATCCTCCGGCCAATACAAAAGGCAGCCATTCCATTTCGCCCAAGCCCTTTTCCGGTAACGTTCAAATCGAGGAACCCAAATTTTGCCCGAGACCGGGGGCCAAGGCAAATCGCCGCCCCGATCCCAATCTTGACCGGGGCCGGCCCCGATCCCAACCTTGACGGAGGCCGGCCCAGACCCTATGTGAGCGGGGCAAAATTCCTGATCCGCCCCGAAAAAAGGGATGCCCATGGCCCTCCTTCCCATCCTCATCGCCCCCGACCCCGGCCTCAAGGCCAAGGCCAAACCGGTCGAAAAGGTGGACCGTGGGATTCGCGCCCTCATGAACGACATGATGGAAACCATGCATTCGGCCAAGGGCATCGGCCTGGCGGCGCCCCAGGTGGGGATCTTGAAACGGGTCATCGTGGTCGATGTTTCCGCCGCCGACGAAGACCCCCAGCCCCTGTATCTCGCCAACCCGGAAATCCTCTGGGCGTCCGATGACACCAGCCTGCACGAGGAAGGCTGCCTGTCCCTGCCCGAACACTTTGCCGATGTGGAGCGTCCGGCGCGGGTGCGCGTGCGGTACCTGGACCGGGAAAACGAAATCCGCGAAATCGAAGCCGACGGCATGCTGGGCACCTGCATCCAGCACGAAATGGACCACCTGGAAGGAACCTTGTTCGTCGACCGCATTTCTTCGCTGAAGCGCAACATGATTTTACGTAAACTGGTAAAGTCGAAAAAAGCCGAAGCCGCCGCGTCCTGAACGGTTCGTATCCCTCTTTTCCGTCCGCCGAGGAGTCCTCGCCTTCCCCCAGCCGCCTTTCCGAGTGCCCCCTTTCCGGTTAGTCTTCATGGGCAGCCCGGATTTCGCCGTGCCGGTGCTGGGCGCCCTGCTGGCCGCCGGCCATGAGGTGGCGTGCGTCTATTGCCAGCCGCCGCGGCCGGCGGGGCGGGGCTACAAGGAACGCCCCTGTCCGGTCCACGCCTTCGCCCTGGAAAAAGGGCTTGCCGTGCGCACACCCGCCAGCCTGAAGGACCCGGCGGAGGAAGCCGCCTTCCGGGCGCTTAATCCGGACCTGGCGGTGGTCGCCGCCTATGGCCTGATCCTGCCACCGGGTTTCCTCCAAGCCCCGGCCCGGGGCTGCCTTAACGTCCATGCCTCGCTGTTGCCCCGCTGGCGCGGCGCGGCGCCCATCCACCGGGCGCTGCTGGCCGGCGACGAAGAAACCGGCGTCACCATCATGAAAATGGATGCCGGCCTGGACACCGGTCCCGTACTGTTGAGCGAATCCGTGCCCATCGCCGCCGACGCCACCGCCAACCGCCTGCATGACGAACTTTCCCGGCTGGGCGCCCGGTTGATGACCGACGCCCTGGCCCGGCTGGATGAACTGACGCCGGTGGCCCAGCCGGACGCCGGGGCCACCTATGCGCCCAAGCTGGACCGGCGGGACGGCCGCCTGGACTGGCGCCAGCCGGCGGCCGACCTGGAACGAAGGGTGCGGGCGCTGAACCCCTGGCCCGGGGCCTGGTTCACCTGTCCCGCTCCCGGCCCGGAAGGTAAAGGCGGGTTAGTCACCATCAAGGTGCTGGCGGCGGAAGTGGTGGCGGAGCGGGAGAATCAGGGCGATCCCGGAACCGTGCTTGATGACCGCCTGACCATCGCCTGCGGCACCGGGGCGCTGCGGCCCACCCGGGTTCAGCGGCCCGGTAAGGCGGCCACCGGTACGGACGCCTTCCTCAGGGGGTACGCCGTGGCCGCCGGCACGGTGTTGCCCTAGGCGGGACATCAAGGAGGCCGCCCGCGCGGTTCCTTTGCTATAAAGGGAACATGCCGCGCTACAAGATCACCATCGAATACGACGGCCGGGGCTTTGTCGGCTGGCAGCGCCAGGACAACGGCCTGGGCGTCCAGCAGGTGATCGAGGAAGCGATCGAAAAACTGTGCGGCGGGCGGGCCACCGCCTTCGCCGCCGGGCGCACGGACGCCGGCGTGCACGCCCTGGCCCAGGTGGCCCATTTCGACCTGGAGCGGGATTTCGAACCGGATACCGTGCGCGACGCGGTTAATTTTCACATCAAGCCCCACGCGGTGACGGTGCTGGCCGCCGAATTGGCCGGGGCGGATTTTCATGCCCGGTTCGACGCCCGGGAACGGCGGTATCTCTACCGCATCCTCAACCGCCGCGCGCCTCCCGCCCTGGACCGGGGCCGCGTCTGGTGGGTGCACCAGCCCTTGGACGCGGACGCCATGGACGAAGCGGCCAAGGCGCTGGTCGGCCGGCACGATTTCACCACCTTCCGCGCCGCTCACTGCCAGGCCAGGTCACCGCTCAAGACCCTGGACCGTCTGGAGGTGCGGCGCGATGGCGATGAAATCCGCATCATCGCCGCCGCCCGGTCTTTCCTTCACCGCCAGGTGCGTAATTTCGCCGGCACCCTGAAACTGGTCGGTGAAGGCAAGTGGACGGCGAAGGACGTGCGGGACGCCCTGGATGCCCGCGACCGCGCCCGGGGCGGGCCGGCGGCGCCCCCGGATGGCCTGTACCTCGTGGGTGTGGAATACGGTGGCCCTAGTGGAGGGAATCGATAAGCGAATTCAGGATCATGCTCAACACCAGGTCCAGGACGACGATACCGGTGGCCACCGGGCCCGGCAGGTCCAGAACGGTGCGGGCGACGAACCAGGAATAGGCCAGGATATAGAACAGGGTGACGAAACCCAGCATGCTCGCCGCCGTGGTCGGAATGACTTCCGTCAATCCCAGGATGGCGATCGGCAGGAACAGGGCGTTCTGCCAGACGGCGGCCCAGTTGTAGGCGACGATATAGGCGATGAACTTTTCCCGGCGGTCGAAAAATTCCACCAGGGCCGCCATCACTACCGGAAACAGCACCCAGGCGATGACGTAGCCGATGAACTCGATCAGGAAGAAGCGGAATAGGGGTGTCTGTTCCGGGTCCGCCCACATCCGGGTGAAAAGCAGCAGCAGAAAAAGGGGCGCGACGAACCCGGCGGCGGTGAAGGAACGCCAGAACGCCCCTTCGGTGGCGCCGAGAAAGTTTTTCCCCTGGGCGTCGAACAGGGCCAGCCGGAAGGCGCCGTAAAGGGACTCGATGGTTTCCCGGGCCGAGATCATGGTGTGAAATAGTTATCCAACGCCAAGCGGTATATTTTCGCCAGGGCGCGGATGTCATCGACGGCGGCGTTCTCGTCCACCTTGTGGGCGGTGTCGCTGATCAGGCCGAATTCGGCCACCGGGCAGCAATCCTTGATGAAGCGGGCGTCGGAAGTGCCGCCGGTCGTGCTCAGTTCCGGCGTCCGCCCGGTAACCGCCTCCACCGCCCGGGCAAGGCCGGCGCTCAACTTGCCCGGCGGCGTCAGGAAGGCGTGGGCGCTGACGCCGATGGTAAGGTCGAAGGCGCCGCCAACGCTTTCACACCGTTGCCGCAGCCACGCCGACAGGCTGTCCGCCGTGTGCCGGTCGTTGAAACGGACATTGAAGGCCGCCGCCGCCCGGGCGGGGATGACGTTGGTGGCCGGGTTGCCCACGTCGATGGTGGTAATGGCGACGGTGGATGGGGGAAAGTGTTCGCTGCCTTCGTCCAGGCCGGCGGAATTGATGGCGTCCAGCATGGCCATCAGCCGGGGGATGGGGTTGTCGGCCCGTTCCGGATAGGCGGCGTGGCCTTGCATGCCTTCCACCCTCAAGGTGCAGTTGAGGCTGCCCCGCCGGCCGATCTTGATCATGTCGCCCAGGGCGTCCGGGTTGGTGGGCTCGCCGACGATGCAGCCGTCCAGGGTTTCGCCGTTTTCCTTCATCCATTCCAGCACCTTGGCGGTGCCGTTGACGGCCGGCCCTTCCTCGTCGCCGGTGATCAGCAGGCTGAGGGAGCCGCCGAAGCCGCCGCCGGCGGCGGCGAGGAATTCCGCCGCCCCGGCGATGAAGGCGGCGATGGCGCATTTCATGTCGGCGGCGCCGCGTCCGTAAAGGCGGCCTTCCCGCACCTGGGCGCCGAAGGGGTCCATGGTCCAATCGGCCCGGTTGCCGATGGGCACCACGTCCGTATGCCCGGCGAAGCACAGGTTGGGCGAGCCGCTGCCCCATCGGGCGTACAGGTTGTCCACCTCTTCCACCGCTGTCCCGCCGCCGCTGTCCTTGAAGGGCAACCGGTGGCAGGCGAAACCCAGTCCTTCCACCGCCTGCTGCACCAGGTCCAGGGCGCCGGCGTCTTGCGGCGTGATGCTGGGGCAGCGGATAAGCGCGCGGCTCAGTTCAAGGGGATCGATCGTCATGGTTGGCCCCCTGGCCCGGTTCAGTCCCTCAACAAATCGTTGATCGAGGTCTTGGAGCGGGTCTGCGCGTCCACCCGCTTGACGATCACGGCGCAATACAGGCCGGGCCCGGGGCTGCCGTCGGGCAGGGGCTTGCCGGGCAGGGTGCCGGGCACCACCACCGAATAGGCGGGCACCCGGCCGATGTGAATTTCGCCCGTGGCGCGGTCGATGATGCGGGTGGAATTGCTGATAAAAACGCCCATGGAAAGCACCGACCCTTCCTCGACGATCACCCCTTCGACGACTTCGGAGCGGGCGCCGATGAAGCAATTGTCCTCGATGATCACCGGTTCGGCCTGCAACGGCTCCAGCACGCCGCCGATGCCGACGCCGCCCGACAGGTGGCAGTTCTTGCCGATCTGGGCGCAGGAACCCACGGTGACCCAGGTATCGACCATGGTGCCGCTGTCCACATAGGCGCCCAGGTTGACGAAGCTGGGCATCAGCACCACCCCCGGCGCGATATAGGCGGACCGGCGCACGGTGCAGTTGGGAACGGCGCGGAACCCGGCGCCGCGGAAGCGGGCCTCGTCCCAGCCGGCGAACTTGGACGGCACCTTGTCGAACCACGGCGCGCCGCCGGCGCCGCCGCTAATGGGGGTCATGTGGTTGAGACGGAAGGACAGCAGCACCGCTTTTTTCAGCCATTGGTTGACCCGCCATGCCCCGTCCGTCTTTTCCGCCACCCGGGCCCGGCCGGCATCCAGCAGGTCCAGGGCCTCTTCGACCGCCGGACGCACGGCGCCACCGGTTTCCGGGGTGATGGCGCCGCGGTTTTCCCAGGCGGCGTCTATGGTGGCTTGAAGGTCGGTGTCGGGCATCGTTTCTGGCACTCTTTCGAACCTGGCTAGGTGTTGATGATGAAAGGGCCCAGAACATGGTTCAGCCCGCCCGGCGTGTCAATGATGGCCTCTGTATGGCCGCGTATTGGTTCCTTATTGATCCTTGGCCGAAAAACCGGGGTTTCAGGGCGTCGGCACCGCCTCCAGCCAACCGGTCAGGTCGTCGGTCTGGTAGTGAACGTGTCCGCATTCGGCCTCTTCCCCGGCCCAGGGGGAATCCGTGCGCACCCAGACCGTGGTCATGCCCAGGTCCGCCGCCGGCTTCAGGTTACGGGCGATGTCTTCGATCATCACCGTCGCTTCCGGGTTCAGGCCATGCAGGTCAACCAGGGCGCCATAGACCCGGGGTTCCGGTTTGGGTACGTATTCCGAGGCGATGATATCGAATACCCCGTCGAAATGATGCCTGACGCCCAGCCGCCCCATGACCCGCTCCGCATGGCGGGCGGTGCCGTTGGTAAAGATCAGCTTGCGCCCGGGAAGGTTGGCCAGGGCGGCGTCCAGGGCCGGGCTGGGCGGGATGGGGCTGAGGTCGATGTTGTGCACATGATCAAGAAAATCATCGGGATCCAGGCCGTGCCGGGTCATCAATCCGCGCAGGGTGGTGCCATAGTCGAGGAAATACCGCTTCTGCAGGCTGCGGGCGCTATCCAGGTCCAGGCCCAGGAAATCGGCGATAAAGGCCCCCATTTTCACGTCAATCTGGTCGAAAAGGTTGCACGAAGCCGGGTACAGGGTGTTGTCCAGGTCGAAGACCCAGGCCTCGATTTGATGCAATCCGGGGCCGGTGACGGCTGGGGGAGGAGTACCGTTCATGTGCCATTTAGTGACTTTGTGCACGGTTCTGGCAAGGGTATTAAAGCAATTTTAATTCAATACATTAATGATGTTACCGGCAGAGGATGCCGGGGGTGCTGCCCGGGGGTGGGCGGTTATGGCATTCAGGCGCCGGGGGGGCGGGGATACGCCGGCCTCCGGTCGCGCCAAGCGGGTAACAAGGCGGGTGGGTTCGGAATCACCATGACGGATACGGTTGAAATAAAGGCCGCCGAGCATCTGGTATCCGGTTACCGCGGCGGGGCCGCCCTGGTCCGGTCCGATGGTTCCGTTATCACCGCCAACGAAAAGGGTTCCTGCCTGGAAGCCCTTCTGGTCCACGACGTGGCGCCCAATATCACCGCATTGGTCCTGAAATCAGCGGCGGAAAAGGCCATTGTATCATCTACAATTTCCCTGCCCGGCACCGAAGGCGAGGTGGTGCTGGAAATTACCGTCACCCCACACCTTATTCCCGGCGCCGAAAATGACACTTTTTTGGTGTTGACCCGGGATTTGACCATGGAGCGGAACCTGCGTTCCGCCCTGGTGGAATCCCGCCAGCGTTACAAGGACCTGGTGGATGTTTCCAGCGACTTCGCCTGGGAGGTTGGGTCCGGCGGCGAGTTTGTCTTCGTTTCTCCCAAGGGTGCCCTCGGCTACGCGGCCGATCAGTTGGTGGGCAAAAGCCCGGCTGAATTTGTCGTTGATGCGGATAATTATGATCCGCTGCCGTTTTACAGCCGCAAGGCGTTGGATGGCGTTGAAATGTGGATGCGCCAAGCCGACAGTGGGCTGGCCTGCGTCGTTATTTCCTGCCTACCCCTGTACGGCGAGGGGGATGTCTGGCGCGGCGCCCGGGGCGTGTGCCGGGATGTGACCCGTGAAAGGGAACGCGAAACCGCGCTGGCCAATGCCCGATACCGGGAACAACTGCTTAACTATATCATCGGCGCCATCCGCGACGAAGTCGAACCGGCGAACATGCTGACCGCCGCCGCCGCCGCCGTCGGCCGCGCCCTGGGCGCGGCGGGGTGCCGGATTTACCGCAAGACCGGCGATGAAGAATTCGAGCCCGCCGCCGATTACGGAAACATGCAGGATGTGGGAACCATGGACCTGCTGGTTGACCGGGTGAAGGACGGCGAGAACGTAATCGAAGCCGAAGCCGGAATCTGGCAAGTGGTGGCTTCACCCGCCCGCTACAACCAACCGGTCAATGGCGCCATCGCCTTGTGGAAGGCGGGCCGGGACGGCGGCTGGAGCGAGGATGAAATCCTTGTCGTCGGCGACGTGGCCAATCAGATCGGAATCGTCATCGAGCAGGCGTCCAACCACGAACGAATCGTCAACCTGTCCCGAACGGACAGCCTGACGGGCCTTCTCAACCGCCGGGCCTTTTACGAGGACGAATTGCCCCGGCGGCTTAAACGTCTTGAAAAAAGCGGCGAGACCGCGGCGCTCCTGTATGTGGACATGGACAACTTCAAGCGGGTCAATGACGTTCATGGCCATCAGCGGGGGGACGAAGCCATCCTGTTGTTGCGCGATGTCCTGGTCGAGCACTCCCGGGCAGGCGACGCCATCGTCCGTCAGGGCGGCGACGAATTCGCCATGTGGATCGATGGAGTTGACCTCGAGGTCGCGACCAGCCGCGCGAAAACCCTGATCGCGTCCAGCAAGGTTCTGCAAAGGCTATCCGGCGACGCGGACCACCCCCTGGGAATTTCCGTCGGGGTGGCCATGTATGATCCGGCCTTGAAAGAATCCCTCGAATCACTTTTGCACCGCGCCGATGAGGCCATGTACGAGGTCAAGAAATCCGGAAAGGGTGGTTACAAGTTGACCGCGGCGCTCGTCGGTGAACCTCAATTCGCTTGCACCCATGAAAGAGGCCCGGATTGAGCGACCTTGCACAACGGATAATTGACGGTGGGGGTTCCGTTCACCTCACCTACCCGGAGGCGAGAAGCCTGGCCGGTCATACGGATGCCAAGGTGCGCCAGGCCTTGGCCCGCCATGCCGAAACGCCCCCGGAAATCCTCTATTACCTGGCAACGGATGCGGTTTCCGAGGTGCGGCGCGCGGCGGCATTGAATCCGTCCACGCCGCCCAAGGCCTATCTCAATCTGGCCGGCGACATGGACGCCGAAGTGCGCGCCGACCTGGCCAAGAAAATCGCCACGATCACCGCCGGGCTTGAAGGTGGGGGTCGGAAAGGCGCCTGCGACGCCACCTATCAAACCCTGGATATCCTCGCCAGTGACCAGGCGGCCAGCGTTCGGAGTATTCTTTCCGATACCCTGAAAGACGTGGCCGGCGCCCCGCCGGCGACGATCAGGCAATTGGCCCTGGACGTGGAAATCGCCGTATCCGGTCCGGTTCTCGAACATTCCCCCGTGCTCAGTGACGACGATCTTCTGGAAATCATCAGGGTGGGGCCGGCCGAGGGCGGCGTGGGCGCGATTTCCCGCCGCGCCAGGGTCACCGAGAGAATTTCCGACGCCGTTGTCGAAACCAACGATGTAGAAGCCATCGCCCATCTGCTGGGGAACGCCAGCGCCCAAATCAGGGAGGAAACCCTGGACAGCCTGGTGGACAGGGCGCCCGATATCGAGCTTTGGCATGCGCCCCTTGTCGGCCGGCCCCGGATACCGCCCCGGGCAGTCAAGAAGCTCGCCGGTTTTGTCGCCAGCAACCTGCTCTTCGTGTTGGAGGCCCGAACCGACCTGGATGATGAAACGATGGATGCCGTGAAAGTCATGGTTCAGCGCCGGGTTATGGGGAAAGCCTCCGAGGCGGAAGAAAACGCCGCTTCATCCAAGTCCTGCAAAGGGGATTTTCTGGATGAGGACTTGCCGATAAAAATGGCCACGAAACTCCTGAACGCCGGAAAGCTGAACAACAAGCTGCTTTCCAATGCCATTCAGGCCAACGACTTCGGCTTGGTGCTGGCGGCATTGGCCATTCGCGGTGGCGTCGAGGTGGACGTGGTGAAAAAGGTATTCGCGGCCCAAAGCGTCAAGGGGGTTGTCGCCCTGGCGTGGAAGGCCGGTTTGTCCATGGATCTGGCGGTGCTGATGCAGCAACGCATGGCCCGGGTATTGCCGGCCGATGTCCTGACCGAAAATGATGACGGGTTTCCGCTGGGCGAAGCCGACATGGCGTGGCAGTTGGAATTCTATGGCTGCCGGTCAGGGAATTCGTCCGGCGCCCAGTCCAGCTTTCCGTCCGGCCCTCCATCTGGTTCCGGGGCTGGGCAATAACCAACAGCCGGTCCAGGGCGCGGCGAAAACCCCGTGCCACTGTCCGGCGGAACGATGAGTCCTGCCCGTGCTTGGATCGCTGAAACGCCTGTTCAAAGGATCGCCCGGAACTAAAACCGTCACCTACGAAAAGGCGAAGGAACTGGCCCGGCACGAGGACCCCAAGGTCCGCCGCGCCATCGCCGCCAATCCCGTTCCCCTGGGCGAAATCGACCTCTTGTTGGCGGGGGATTCGGACAAGGGCGTGCGCACGAGCATGGCGGAAAAAATCGCCAGGCTGACCCCCGGGCTTAGCGCGGATGAGCGGAATGAAGTGCGCCGCATGACCTACGAGGCGCTGGCAATTCTGGCCCGGGACCAGGTGAAGCGGGTGCGGCAAATCCTTTCGGAAACCCTGAAGGACGTTGCCGACGCGCCGCCGGAAATCATCGGCCGGCTGGCCCGGGATGGGGAACTGGCGGTTTCGGCGCCGCTTCTCGAATACTCGCAGGTGCTTACCGACGACGATTTGCTGGCGATCATTAAAAGCGAACCCATCCAGGGCGCGCTAAGCGCGATCTCCCGGCGGAAAGGCGTGACGGAAGTCCTGTCCGACAGCATCGTCGCCAGTGAAGATATTGATGCGGTCACCGAACTTCTGGGCAACGCCAGCGCCCAAATTCGCGAGGAAACCCTGGATCGCATCCTGGACCGCGCGCCCGAAGTGAAACAGTGGCATGAACCCCTGGTTAAACGGCCAAAACTGCCGGAACGGGTGATTTGGCGTCTCTCCCAGGTAGTGGCCGAGAACCTGGTTGAAATTCTGATCCAAAGGAAAGACCTGAAACCGGATACGGCGAAAAGGGTGCGTGCGATCGTCAACCGGCGCCTGAAGGAAGGAGACCTGATCGAATCAAAGAGCAGCAGGCTTCCGGGTCTGCTGTCCGCCCATCAAAAACAGGCCATGGACCCGGAATCGGCCAGGGAGCGGGCGAGGAAACTCCATGAAGCGGGAAAACTGGACAAGAAAATCATTACCGAAGCCCTGGACGGGAAGGATCGGGAATTCGTGATTACGGCGCTTGGCCTTCGCACCGGGCTGAATCCGGATGTCATCGAAAAAGTAATTTCAACCAATAGCGTCAAGGGGATTATCGCCGTCGCGTGGAAGGCCAGGCTGCCCATGTCCTTGGCGGTGAAATTTCAGAAAAGACTCCTTCGCATGGCGCCCAAGGACCTGCTGCTTTCCCGGGGAGGGGCGCCGTTCCCTCTTTCCGAGGAAGAAATGGAATGGCAACTGGATTTTTTCAAGGAAATGTAACCTTGATCTCAGGGGTTCCCGCCACCGGCGCGAAACCGGTACCGGGCGGTCGTTCGCGGCGGGTTCAGCCCGCCCGGATCAACGTTCCCGCGCCGTGATCGGTAAACAACTCCAAAAGCAGGGCATGGGGTACGCGGCCATCGATAATAACGGCGGCATCCACCCCCATTTCGATGGCATTGATGCAGGTCTGCACCTTGGGGATCATGCCGCCGGCGATGGCGCCGTCATCGATCAAGGTTTTGGCCCGGCTGACCGGAATGTCGGAAACGAGGTTGCCGCCGCCATCCATGACCCCG
>JAJRSS010000137.1 GCA_024278615.1 Alphaproteobacteria bacterium | reverse complement strand
TAAACAAATCCTCCTCAACCTGCTTTCCAATTCGATCAAATTCACGCCCGAAGGTGGACAGGTGATTTTGAAGGCAAGCCTGCTCAGGTCCGGCAACCTGACGATATCGGTCAGCGATACGGGCATCGGCATGACGCCTGACGAAATTGAAATCGCCATGAGTCCTTTTGGTCAGGTGGAAAGCAGGTTGACGCGAAAATTCGAAGGTACGGGCCTGGGACTGCCGTTGACAAAGGCTTTCGTGGAACTCCACGGCGGCACGCTCAGGGTTCGAAGCAGCCCCGGCAGGGGAACCACCGTGTTCGTGCGCTTTCCAAGCGAACGGCTGGCGCCAAGGCGCAAGGCCCGGTGAAAGCGCGGGGATAATCTTCATTTCAATGCCTAACGCGATATACGGGGCAAGGACGGGTTTGAAAATCGCCGCCGCGGCCGTGGTTTTTCTGGCCGTGTCCTCATGCGCCCCGGCCATCAGCTGGCAAAACGCGAATATCCCCAAAGAAAACTGGGCCGGCGATCAGGCGGATTGCCGCCGAAAGGCGAACCGGGCGATCGAAAAGGAACTGCGGCAAGACGACCTTATGTCCACCGGGGGTGGATATGGCTCCAGTACCTTGAGTTCGCAACTTCGGGTATTCGACGCGCGCAAAAGGCGCCAACTGTTTCTTGCCCAGTGCATGCGGGAACGGGGATATGTAAAGGCCAAGAAACCCTGACCGGCCCACGGGCCGCCGGTTTCATGGTCCGGTGTTCGGCGCCGCCGCCATTGACCCTTGTTTCATCGGACCGCTGCTCCTAGCTTGGCCTTGGCACCCACCCACAGGCTAGGAACCTTCCATTTTGAGCGATATCTATAAAGGGGACGCGGCGCTGGACCGCCTGCTGGAAAGGGCGAATTCCAGCTGGAATGCGGCGGCGTTGACCGACCTCGTCCGTGGCGTGCTGGCGGCGCCCAAACCCATAGGGCCTGAAGTATGGACGGGCCTTCTGGATGTTTCCATCGGCCCCGACCTGGAAAGCCAGTTGCGGGCGTTTCACCACGAAATAACGAAACGAAGCCAAACGAACGACGCCGGCGTACCGTGCGGCCCGGCGCGCCTGTTGGCCTTGAGGGCTCAATTGAAAGAGCGCGGGTCAAATGGCTTCATCGTTCCGCGCGGTGATGAGTATCAAGGGGAATACGTGCCGAAAAGGGCCGAACGCCTCGCCTGGCTGACCGGGTTCACCGGCTCGGCGGGCTTGGCCGTGGTCCTGGAAAATAAAGCCGCCGTCTTTGTCGATGGGCGCTACATCCTGCAGGCGCAAGAGGAAGTGGATGGGAAGCATTTCGACCGGTTCCTGATGGCCGAGCATCCCGCCAGCGGCTGGATCGCGGCCAATCTTTCCAAAGGCGGGCGATTGGGCTACGATCCGTGGCTGCTCACGCCCAATCAAGTCGAACGCTACGAAGCGGCCTGCGCGAAGGCCGGCGGTGTCCTCGTGGCGACGCGGGACAACCCTTTGGACGCCGTATGGAAGGACCAGCCCCCGCCACCCCTGGCGCCGGTGACGGCCCACGACTTGGCGTTCGCCGGCGAGGCATCGGTTGACAAGCGCCGCCGGCTGGCCAGGACGCTGTCCGAGGATGGAATCGACGCGGTTGTCCTTTCGGCGCCGGATTCCGTCGCCTGGCTGTTGAATGTGCGTGGTGGCGATGTTCCCTATGCACCGCTTCCCCACGTGTTCGCCGTTTTCAATTCGGATGGCACGGTTGACCTGTTCGTTGATCCCCGCAAGGTTTTCCCTGGCCTTGGGGACCATTTGACGGAAGACGTTCGCCTGTCCGGCCCCGATTCCTTCGGCCCATTCCTGGACCGGCTGGGAACGGGGCGGAAGAAGGTTTGTCTTGACCGGGACGAAGCGCCGGCCTGGATTCTGGACCGTCTTGAAAAGGCGGGCGCCCGGCTGGTCAAGGGAACGGATCCCTGCACGCTGGCCAAGGCGGCCAAGAACCCCGTGGAACTGGACGGCATGCGCGCGGCTCACCGCCGGGACGGGGCGGCTCTGGTCCGCTTTCTTTCGTGGCTTGACCGGCGGCTCAAGGCCTCCCCGCTGACGGAATCGGAAGCGGCGGACCGGCTGGAAGCGTTTCGAAGTGAAAACGACCATTTCAGGGGACTCAGTTTTTCGACGATTTCGGCCGCCGGTCCCAACGGCGCCATCGTTCACTACCGGGTGTCGCCGCGAACCGACCGGCGGATCGAGCCCGGTTCCCTGTACCTTTTGGATTCAGGCGCCCAGTACCTGGATGGGACCACCGACGTTACCCGAACCATCGCCATCGGCCGGCCAACGGATGAAACGCGGCAACGGTTCACGCTGGTGCTCAAAGGCCATATCGCGGTGGCGTCTGTTTTATTTCCCAAGGGAACCACGGGCTCGCAACTGGACCCGCTGGCCCGCAAGGCCTTGTGGGAGCATGGTTTGGATTACGAACACGGCACCGGCCACGGTGTCGGTTCCTACCTGAGCGTTCATGAAGGCCCGCAACGCATTTCCAAAAAGCCCAGCACGGTCGCCCTTGAACCGGGGATGATCATTTCCAACGAACCCGGATACTACAAGTCGGGGGCCTACGGCATTCGAATTGAAAACCTGGTGGCCGTTTTCGCCGTCCCCCCACCGGAAGGGGCGGAAAAGGAAATGCTTGGTTTTGAAACACTGACGCTTGCTCCCATCGACCGGGCCATGATCAACCTTTCCCTGTTAAACAACCGGGAGAGGGCCTGGATGGACGCCTATCACGCGCGGGTACGGGAGGTGCTCCACCCGCTGCTGGACCGGGATACGGCGCTGTGGTTGAAAGCCGCGACCCGGCCTCTCGCCTGATCCGCTCCGAAGGACCCTGGCGGAAATACTCAGAACCGGCACGATACAGGCTGCCGCAGCCTGTATCGGACGGGAAGTTCATTTCCAATTCTCCGGGATGATTCGAAACGATTTCAAATTCATTAACGTTAACTTTTATTCAACTGTATCCAATTTAGAATCACTATGTATTGGTGTTGCCTGACGGCTTTGGCAGGGCATTCAACGAATGTGGGCTTGTCCCGGAACGTAGAGGCTTAAGTGCTTGTTCAGCTTGGGAAATAGAACTGCCGGTAAATCTCATGTGCCCCCCGACCCTCATTGGGCGAGGGATGCCAAGGGGCGCTTTCACCGCTTCACGGATTTGGACCCCGAAGAGGAGGGGGTGAAAGGGGTTTCCGGGGTTTTCGTTATCTGGCATGGGGGCCTTCGTCCCGAATGGCTGCTCGTCGCCAAAAGCGGCAATCTTGCATTCGACTTCCACAAACTGGCTCATGACAAAGATCTTATGAGTTTCGAGGCCCGTGGCGGCCTGTTTGTCACCTGGGCCTTGATCAAGGGTGATTTACAGGACGGCGTGGTTCGGTTTTTGTCCGATATCCTTGATCCGGTACTGGAGAATCCGGAGTTTTCCAGCAGAAACGTTCCCGCGATCCCCGTTGTCCTGCCGACCACCGAATAGTTCTCTGGCCCCTGTTTCGTTTTCCCCCGCATCAGGGATTTCTTGTGGCCGGGGCCAAGACCCATTATATTGCGCCGCAGAAAAAATATTGCAGCGCAATAATGCGGTGTTAGGCAGGCCTTTTTAGGAAAACTAGGCCTTTTCAGGAAAATTTGACAATGGACCAACTGGCAAGCGCTAACAACGAACTCCACGGGTACTATTTCGAGGACCTGGAAGAGGGCATGACGGATATCTACGGCAAGACGATTACCGACGCCGACATCATCCTGTTTTCGGGAATATCGGGAGACATGAATCCTCTCCATCTGAACCACGAATTCGCCAGCGAAACCATCTTCGAGGGCCGAATCGCCCATGGCATGCTGACCGCCAGCTTCATTTCGACGGTGATCGGCACCAAACTGCCCGGGCCCGGGTGCGTCTATGTCAGCCAGAACCTCAGGTTCAAGGCTCCAGTCAAGGCCGGGGATACGTTGACCGCCCGGGTCACCATCGCCAAATTGATACCGGAAAAGAAATTCGTAGAGCTGAAAACCATATGCCTGGTGAATGAAAAAGTCGTTATCGATGGCGAAGCCACGGTAATGGTTCCCAAACGGCCATAGATTTTTTTGGCGCCCACACCCCGCCCGGGCGCTTATTGCCCTCATTGCGGGGCGCCCCTGGAAAGGGGTTTCCCGATTATCCTTGACCCCATGGGGGCGCGCTGACACTTTTCTGCCGCCATGCAAATCTTTCGACATTACAATGCCCTGCCGGGGGAAGTCCTTGGATCCGCGGTCGCCGTAGGCAATTTCGACGGCGTTCACCGGGGACACCAGGCGGTGATCGCCGAAGCCGGCCACGCCGCTGCCGCCATAGACGTGCCGTGGGCGGTGCTGACCCTGGAGCCCCATCCGCGTCGTGTTTTCATGCCCCAAGGGGAACCGTTTCGGCTGACACCGTTCCGCGCCAAGGCCCGCTACATTCAGGAACTGGGGGTGGATACCCTTGTCGTATTGCACTTTGACGGGGAATTTTCCCGGCGCTCGGCCGAAAGTTTCGTCCATGACGTATTGGTCGACGGCTTGCGGGCCAAGCATGTGGTTTCCGGATACGACTTCGTTTTCGGCCATGGCAGGCGCGGCAACTGCGAGCTTCTCCTGCATATGGGCAAGGAGGAGGGATTCGATTTCACCGCCGTCAGCGCCGTCGAAGACGAAAAGGGGGAAATCTTTTCCTCGACCAGAGTGCGGGAATTCCTTCGCGCCGGAAATCCCGCCGCCGCCGCCGGAATCCTTGGCCGGCCCTTCGAAATTGAAGGCCGGGTCGTGGAAGGGGAAAAACGGGGCAGGGCCATCGGCTACCCAACGGCCAATCTCGCCCTGGATGACTATCTTCGGCCTGCATTGGGCGTCTACGCGGTGCGCGTGGCGTGCGAAAACGAGGGCGGCGCCCTTTGGCGCGGCGGGGTCGCCAACCTGGGACGGCGCCCCACCTTTGACGGCGAGAGTATTCTGCTGGAAGCCCATCTGTTTGATTTCGATGGTAATCTTTACGGCCAGCATCTTCGTGTCTCTCTGGTCGACTTCCTGCGGCCGGAAAAGAAGTTTGACGGACTGGAGGCTTTGAAGGCACAAATCGCCATTGACGGCCATCGGGCGAGGGAAGTTCTGGCGAACCGAAGGTGATTTGGCGGCGCCCACCGGCTTTCGCAGCCATGAGGCCGGGGAAACCCGGCGAATTTCGAACAACACGGAAACAAGTGAAGTCAACGATGAGCGTAGATTATAAATCGACGATATTCCTTCCCCGGACGGATTACCCCATGAAGGCCGGCCTGCCGAAGCGGGAACCGGAAACCCTTGAGCTATGGAAGGGATTGGACCTCTATGCCCGGCTGCGCGAGGCTTCGAAAGGGAAAGAGAAATTCATCCTTCACGATGGCCCGCCTTACGCCAACGGGCACCTTCACCTGGGCACCGCCCTCAACAAGATTCTCAAGGATGTGATCTGCCGCTCTCAACAGATGTTGGGCAAGGATGCCAACTACGTTCCCGGCTGGGATTGCCACGGCCTGCCGATCGAATGGAAGATCGAGGAAAAATACCGCAAGGAAGGCAAGGACAAGGATGAAGTTCCCGTCGTTCAGTTCCGCCAGGAATGCCGTGATTTCGCCGAGAAGTGGATCGAAATCCAGCGGCGGGAATTCAAGCGGTTGGGGGTTATCGGCGACTGGGACAATCCCTATACCACCATGGCCTTCGCCGCGGAGGCGCAGATCGTTCGGGAATTGGGCAAGTTTTTAATGAACGGTTCCCTTTACAAGGGGGCCAAGCCGGTTCTCTGGTCCGTGGTCGAGAAAACGGCCCTGGCCGAGGCCGAAGTGGAATATCACGACCACACCTCGACCACCGTTTTTCTCCGCTTTCCCATTATATCCACGAACGCCCCTCTTTTAGTCTTTGAAACACCAGACGGCCATAGATCTGGCTCCGCTAGTATTGTCATCTGGACAACGACGCCGTGGACCATTCCCGGAAATCGGGCGATCGCCTACAGCCCAGATATTGCGTACGTAGCCATTGACGTTACGGAAATTACCGAAGACAGCTTGGCTAAGGTTGGTGAAACCCTTGTCCTTGCGAATGATCTAGTCGAGGAAGTAACCAATAAAGTTGGCATCACTGGGTACAATGTCATTCACCATCTTCAGGGTGCTGATTTAAGGGGCACTATCTGCTACCACCCTCTGCACGGCCAAGGTTACGATTTTAAGGTTCCGGCCCTAGCCGCTGACTTCGTTGACGTCGAGACCGGCTCCGGCTTCGTTCATATCGCGCCGGGGCATGGCGCCGATGACTGGGAACTGGGGATCAAACACGGTTTGCCCATTCCCGAAACCGTGGGCGGCGACGGCCTGTTTTTTGACCATGTGCCGCTATTCGCCGGCAAGCACGTGTTCAAGGCGAATAGTGACGTGGTCGAAGCCCTGACCCAAGCGGGCGCGCTGGTTGCCTCCGGCAAGTTGGTTCACAGCTATCCCCACTCCTGGCGCTCGAAAGCGCCCCTGATCTTTCGCAATACGCCCCAATGGTTCATCAGCATGGAAAAAACCGGCTTGCGGGAAGCGGCGCTGAAGGCCATCGATGAAACCCGCTTTATTCCGGAATCGGGCCGCAACCGGTTGCAGGGCATGGTGGAAACCCGGCCTGACTGGTGTGTTTCCCGGCAGCGGGCGTGGGGCGTTCCGATCACCGTATTCGTCAACAAGGAAACGGCGGAGCCGCTGCGCGACCAAAAGGTCCTTGACCGTATCGTCGAAGCGGTCGAAGCGGAAGGCGCCGATGCCTGGTTTTCGTCACCGCCCGACCGGTTTCTCGGTGGCGACCATGACCCGGCGGACTATGACCAGGTCACGGATATCCTTGATGTATGGTTTGATTCAGGATGCACTCACAGCTTCGTCTTGGAAGACCGGGATGACCTTGAATGGCCGGCGTCGCTGTACCTTGAGGGAACGGACCAGCACCGGGGATGGTTTCAGTCATCCTTGCTGGAATCCTGTGGCACCCGCGGCAGGGCGCCTTATGAGGCGGTGCTGACTCACGGCTTTTTCATGGCCGAGGACGGCCAGAAGATGTCCAAGTCCCTCGGCAATACGGTTTCTCCCCAGGATGTGGTCGATCAGCATGGCGCCGATATCCTGCGCCTTTGGGTTGTCGGGACCGACTACGTGGAAGACATGCGGATCGGCCAGGGAATTCTCAAACAACATGCCGATATTTACCGGCGCCTGCGAAACACCTTGCGGTTCATGCTGGGCAACCTGAACGGTTTTACCGAGGCGGAACGCCTGCCCGTCAATGAGATGCCGGAACTGGAACGCTGGATGCTGCACCGCCTGTGGCGGATGGACCGGCATGTGCGCAAGGCGTGTGACGAATACCTGTTTCAACCGCTTTTCGCTGAACTGCACAATTTCTGCGCCGTCGACCTGTCGGCGTTTTATTTCGATATCCGCAAGGACAGTCTTTATTGCGACCGGGCGGATTCGCTTCGCCGCCGGGCGGCGCGCACGGTCGTGGATGAATTGTTCAATTGCCTGACCGCCTGGTTCGCGCCGTTCATCTGCTTTACGGCGGAGGAAACCTGGCGCGCCCGCTATCCGGAGGAAAAGGGCAGCGTTCATTTGCGGCTGTTCCCGCGGATCCCCGAAGAGTGGCGGGACGACGCCCTGGCCCGGAAGTGGGAAAAAATCCGCAACATGCGCCGCGTGGTTACCGGCGCCCTGGAGATCGAGCGGGCGGAAAAACGGATTGGCTCCAGCCTCCAGGCGGCGCCGGTGGTCTATGTCGATCCGGAATATGCGGCGGCGGCTGAAGGGCTGGATCTTTCAGAGCTTTTCATTTCATCCAGCGCCCAATTGAAAAATGGCGGCGCCGGTCAAGGCTTCGTCTTGGAGGACGTTCCCGGTGTTAGCGTGGTCCCGGAACGCGCCGATGGCGATAAGTGCGAGCGGTGCTGGAAAGTGTTGGATGAAGTCGGCGATGATCTGGAACATCCCACCGTTTGCGGCCGTTGCGCCGATGCGGTCAGGTTCCACCAGTCAAATTGCGCCTGAATGAGTGAACAAGGAAAAAACATTGGCGAACCCCCCGGCGGCCCCAACCCCCGGCTGTTCCGGTGGGGGCTGATGGTGGCGCTTGCTGCTCTGTTGTTTGACCAAATCACCAAGTGGTGGATGGTCGAAATAGTGATGCGGCCGCCGCAGGTTATTCCGGTGACGCCGTTCTTCAACCTGGTGTTGGGATGGAACCGGGGGGTCAGCTTCGGGCTGTTTGCTCAACAATCGGACTACGGCGCTTGGGCGCTGATCTTGATTGCGCTGGCCATCGTCGGCGTACTCCTGGTCTGGCTGTACAGGACGGAAAATCTGCTCCCCGCCGTGGGGATTGGCTTGGTGATTGGCGGCGCCCTGGGCAACGTGATCGACCGGGTGCGGTATGGCGCGGTGGTCGATTTCCTCGATTTTCATGCCGGCGGCTATCATTGGCCGGCCTTCAATACAGCGGATACGGTAATATTTTTAGGGGCTTGCGCCCTTGTCTTTGATTCCTTGTTTACCGACCCGGAAAAGATTAAAAGTAGGGCCAGGAAGCTAACGGACGATAAGCCATGAGAAGCAGAACCTGGGGTATCTTTCTTCTATCCGCCGTGGTCCTCCTGGGGGGCTGTTCCGAGTTGCGAAAGCTGACCGGTACGAAAAAAGCGCCGCCCGATGAGTTCGCCGTATATTCCCGTGCGCCGTTGAGCCTGCCACCCGATTTCGGTCTCAGGCCGCCCGTTCCGGGACAGGCCCGGCCCCAAATCCAGGAGGTCCGCAGTCAAGCTCAGACGGCGCTTCTTGGCGGCCGGGGCGGGGTCCAGGCAAACCAGAACGTTCCCACGGGGCCAGGGATTCAAGCGCTTCTCAAGAAGACCGGAGCCACCAGGGCCGACCCCAATATCCGGTCCGTCATAAACCAGGAAACTTCGAACCTGGCGGTGGAAGACAAGACCATCACCGAACGCATCATGTTCTGGGACACGCCGGCCGAATACGGCGCCATCGTTGACCCGGCGAGGGAATCCAAGCGCATTCGGGAAAACCTGGCCTTGGGGCGGCCGATTACCGAAGGCGAAACACCGACCATCAAGCGCAAGGAAAAAGCGCTTCTTGAAGGCCTGTTTCAATAGTTCGAGAATACACCGTCCTTCGGCTTCGGTTTCCCATCCCATTTTCCCGGTTCCGCGCGTTGCATTCCCCGTCACGGCGCCCATATCAACCAATAGCGATGACCGGCTGATGATTCTTCGGGTGTAGTCTTGGCGGGCAAACGGATAGGCATTGATTTCAGCATGGCATTGATTCCAGCATGACATTTCGACCTGTTCCACGGCCGGTACGCCAGTTCCTGTTTCTGCTGTTTCTGGTCCTTTTCCTGTCCGCCCCCGCCGGTTCGCCCCGGGCGGGTATTTTCGATCCCCAAACCTTCACCCTTTCCAACGGTATCCAGGTGGTTGTGATTACAAATCGCCGGGTCCCCGTTGTTACCCATATGATCTGGTACAAGGCCGGCTCGGCTGATGAAATTTCGGGCAAGTCGGGCGCCGCTCACCTGCTTGAACACCTGATGTTCAAGGGGACAAAAAAATGGGGTCCCGGGGAATTTTCAACAATCCTGGCCCGCAACGGCGGCCAGGAGAATGCCTTCACCTCTTACGATTATACGGGGTACTACCAGACGGTGGCGGCCGACCGGCTGGAAATGGTCATGGAGATGGAAGCCGACCGCATGACCAATCTGGTTCTCACCCCGGAACTGATGGAACCGGAGCGGTCGGTGGTGCTGGAAGAACGCCGCCAGAGAACGGATAACAACCCGTCTGGAATCCTCAGGGAACAAATTCAGGCGGCCCAGTACCTCAATTATCCCTATGGCCGGCCGGTGATCGGATGGGAACATGAAATCAAGGGGCTGACCCTTGACGACATCCTGGATTACTACCGGCGTTGGTATACGCCCCGGAATGCGGTTCTCGTGGTTGCCGGGGACATAACCGCGGAACAGTTGCGGCCCCTGGCGGAAAAATACTATGGCGTCATCCCGGCCGGGCCGGAAGCGAAGCGGGTGCGGCCCCAGGAACCTCCCCAGCGGGCCGCCCGCCAGGTGATGCTGGAGGACGAAAGGGTGCGCGAACCGTCCTGGTCCCGCGCCTACCTGGCGCCCAGCTATTCCTCCGGCGACAGCCGGTTTGCCTACGCCCTGGAGGTCGCCGCGGAAATCCTCGGCGGCGACGCCACCAGCCGCCTGTACCGGTCCCTGGTGGTGGATCAGCAGCTCATGACCTCGGCCGGGGCATATTACAGTCCGGACGGGCTGGGTCCTTCCCGGTTTGTATTCTACGCCAGCCCCAGGCCCGGCATTTCCATGCAGGCGGTGGAAGACGCGGTGGAACTGCTGATCACCAATCTGCTTGCCCAAGGGGTTACCGAAGAAGAGGTGTCGAAAGCCAAGAATCGCATGGAGGCGGAAGCCATCTATGCCAGGGATTCCTTCCGCACGGGGGCTCGATTGATGGGCGCCGCGTTAACCAGCAACCGGACGGTCGAAGACGTGGAAGCCTGGCCTGAAAGAATTTCGGCGGTATCCAAAGGCGATGTGGATGAAGCCATGCGCGCCCTGTTGGATGAAAGGCGTTCCGTCACCGGCCTGTTGCTGCCAGCCAAGGCAAAATAGCAATGCCATTGCTCACAACGCCGAAAAACCCTTTCGCCATCCATGCCAGATTGCGCTTTTACATTTTGGCGGTGGCGATCCTTGTTCTTGCCCTGGCCGCCGGCGTGGCGCCGGCCCATGCGCTCCAGGTTGAACGGGTCAAAAGCCCCGGAGGCATAGAGGCCTGGCTGGTTCGGGACCATGCCAATCCCATCATATCCGTCCGGTTCGCCTTTCTGGGCGGGGCTTCTCTCGATCCGGCCGGAAAGGAAGGCCTGGCCAACATGACTTCGGCGCTGTTGGACGAGGGCGCCGGCGAATGGGACAGCCAGGCTTTCCAGGGCCTTCTCAGTGACCTGGCCATTTCGTTGCGGTTCGACGCCAGCCGCGACGTATTTGGCGGCAAGTTGAAGATGTTGACCCGGAACCGGGACAAGGCCTTCGAGCTGTTGACCCAGGCATTGATCCAGCCCCGCTTCGATGACGAGCCGGTCGGCCGTATTAGCGCCCAATTGCTTTCGGGCCTGAGGAGAGGTTCCGAAGATCCGGACGAGATCGCCAGCCGCACCTTGTCCCGCACCCTGTTTCCGGGCCACCCCTATGGCCGACCCGTGCGTGGAACCGTTGAGTCAATCGCGGCCATAACGGCCGGTGATTTACGGGCCTTTGTCGCCAACCGGCTGGCGCGGGACAATCTGGTCATCGGCGTGGTCGGCGATATATCAGCCGAGGATCTGGCGCCTATTCTGGACCAGGTGTTTGGCAAGCTGCCCGAAAAAGCCGCGCCGTGGAAGATTCCGGAAGTCGAGCCTTCGGCCGAAGGAAAAACCATCGTCATAAAAAAAGCAGTGCCCCAGAGTTCCATCGTCTTTGCCCAGCCCGGGGTGAAGAGGGATGATCCTGATTTTTATGCGGCCTATGTATTGAACCACATTCTGGGCGGCGGCGGATTTACATCCCGCCTTTATGATGAAGTGCGCGACAAGCGGGGATTGGCCTATTCCATCTACAGCAGCCTTTACCCCCTGGACTATTCTTCGATGATTATCGGCGGCGCCGGTACGGCCAACGCCCGGGCGGCTGATACCGTTCGCTTGGTGCGGCAGGAATGGAAGCGGCTGGCGACCGGCGGCGTGACGGCCGAGGAACTGGCCGACGCCAAGACCTACCTGACCGGCTCCTATCCCCTGAGGTTCACTTCCAGCAGCTTTATCGCGGCGATCCTGGTCGGCATTCAGATGGATGACCTTGGGATCGACTATATCGATAAGCGCAACGGCTATGTGGAAGCGGTGACGTTGCAACAGGTCAATCGGCTGGCCGCTGACCTCATTGACGCGGAAAAATTAACCATGGTCGTGGTCGGCGAACCGCAAGGCCTGGAGGGGTCGCAATAGGGAACGCCGCGTTTCGTCCCGGTGATGGGGACTGACGGTTTATCCCTGTACCCAGGGCAGGCCATCGGTCTTCCACCCGTTGACCCCGCCCCGGTGCTTGGCGGAATCCGGGTCGCCCTCGAACCCGTGAGTGATGTTGTAACACCGGGTGTAGCCAAGAGCGGTCATGGCGATGGCGCCGGCCTTGGAGCGGGCCCCGGAACGGCAAATGAACAGCAATGGCGTGTTCAGGTCCGGGGCGGCGGCCTTTATTTCTTCCGCGAATGCCGGGTTTGCCTTCATTTCGGGGAACAGGACCCACGAGACAAACAAGGACTGCTTGCCCAGGGCGCCCAGGTCCGCAATGCCCACATAGGCCCACTCGGCCTGGGTGCGAACGTCCACCAGGGCCGCTTCAGGGTCCTTTTCCAGCATCTCCCAGGCCTGCCGGGGCATCAATTCGCCAGCGTAATCGCCGGACCTTGTCTCATCCGTACTCACACGGTTTCTCCCCATCGGATTTGCGCCGCCTTGTGCAACATCGGTGGCATCGTATATAAGCCTCAACCTGACCACCAGTACCAGTCATACTCCCAGTATTCAAATTGACCCATGCCATGCCCGACCATCTGAAGCTTGCCCACGGGCTCGCCTTTGACGACCTTTATGAAGAAGGGGGGATTGCCCGAATCGATGGGCTGTTCCTGGACCATTTGGGCAATTCCGACCATGGCGAGGCCCTGCGGGAGCGCCTTGTGGCCGGCCGGGCCGACCCGGGGGCTGTCGAGCCGAAAGCGGAATCCGAGCTCCTGGAAGCCCTGGCCCCCCACCTGGATCGCTTCATCGGGACCTTGTTTGGAATTTCGGCGGAACTGAAGGATGGCGCCGCCCGCCACCTTGCCCTGTCGCCCGTGTTTTCCTGTCGGCGATTGTTCGTGCAGCGTATCGCCCTCAGGAAATACAAGGCGCCGGAAGCGGCCGGCTTTGATGGCGATGCCCTTCGGGCGCGGTTGGAAACGCACCTGAACGCTCCCCTGACCGAGGAAGGTTTCGCCAGCGCGGTTCTGGGCTGGATGGAAGAAGACGGCGCCCACGCCCAAGCCCTGGATATCGCCGCCCGCTATGCCGCCTGGGCGGTACACGGTCCCCGCAAGCACAAAAGCGAGATGTTCTGGGCGCCGGCGAAACTGGACCCGTTTCATCTTGTTCCCCTGGAGCCATGCCGGGTGGATGGGGTTTCCGCCCTGGCGGCCCCCGAGGATCATTTGCGCCGCCGGGACGGGTTCAAGCTGACCGATGAAGGGACGGACCTCGCCGGCGCGCTCAGCGAGGCCAGCTACTGCATATTCTGCCATCATCAGGGCAAGGATACCTGCTCTAGGGGGTTGAAGGATTCCAAGACGGGCGGATTCCGAAAGAGTCCCTTCGGCGTGGACCTGACCGGCTGCCCCCTGGAAGAAAAAATCTCCGAAATGCATGAGGTAAAGATGGACGGCCACATTGTCGGCGCGTTGGCCGTCGCCGTGGTCGATAACCCCATGCTGGCCGCGACCGGCCATCGAATTTGCAACGATTGCATGAAATCCTGCATCTACCAGAAGCAGGACCCGGTGGATATTCCCCAGGCGGAAACCCGGATTCTCAAGGATGTTCTCGAGCTTCCCTGGGGGTTCGAAATCTACAGCCTGCTGACCCGCTGGAACCCCCTCAACCTGGGCCGGCCGGTTCCCAGGAAATCAAGCGGTTACAAGGTATTGGTGGTCGGGCTGGGACCCGCCGGTTTTACCCTTGCCCACCACCTGTTGAATGAAGGGCACGCGGTGGCGGCCATTGACGGGGCCAAGATCGAACCCCTGGACGCGGAAATTTCGGGCGTGAACCCATCGGGCGGCCGGGTTCCCTTCCGCGCCATCCGGGATGTCAATGAATTGTACGAACCCCTGGATGACCGGGTCATGGCGGGATTCGGCGGGGTGGCCGAATACGGCATTACCGTGCGCTGGAACAAGAACTTCCTCAAGCTGATCCGCCTGCTGTTGGAAAGAAGGCCTGGATTCGCCATGTTCGGCGGCGTCCGCTTCGGCGGCACGATCACCGCCCAATCGGCCTATGAAATCGGCTTTGACCATATCGCCCTTTGCGCCGGTGCCGGTAGGCCGACGGTGCTGGGGATTCCCAATGGGCTGGCCAGGGGAGTCCGCCAGGCGTCGGATTTTCTCATGGCCCTTCAACTGACGGGCGCCGCCAAGACGGAATCCATAGCCAATCTTCAACTCCGCCTGCCGGTGGTGGTGGTTGGCGGCGGATTGACGGCCATCGATACGGCGACGGAATGCCTGGCTTACTACGTGGTCCAGGTGGAAAAATTTCTCTACCGCTACGCCACGCTGGTTTCGGAAAAAGGCGAAGCGGCGGTTCGCGCTTCCTGGTCCGATGGGGAAGCGGCCGTAGCCGACGAATACCTTGCCCACGCCAAGGCCATCGGCGAAGAACGCAAGGCGGCCGGCAGGGAGAACCGGGAGCCGCGAATCATCGAATTGCTGCAGGGGTGGGGAGGCGCCACGATCGCCTATCGGCGCCGCTTGATCGATGCGCCCAGTTACACGCTCAACCACGAGGAAGTGGACAAGGCCATGGAAGAAGGGGTGCGCTTCGCCGAACTTCTTTCGCCCAAGGGAGTGGTGATCGATTCCATCGGCCAAGCGACCGGCCTGCGCCTGGCCAAACAGGAAATAGGCGAAGATGGCCGGCCCGGGCCAACGGGCGAGGAAATCGTTCTTCCGGCGAAATCCATCCTGATCGCCGCCGGCACCCGACCGAACACGGTCCTGGTCCGCGAGCATGAGGGGTTCGCCACCCTTGACGGAAAATATTTCCAGGCCATCGAGGCAAACGGGGACTCGGTCTCCCCGGAAACCCATACCAAGCCCGCCGATCCCCAGGTGTTGATGGAACTCAACGAGGACGGCACCGGCATGAGCTTCTTCGGTGACCTGCACCCTTCCTACAACGGCAACGTGGTGGGCGCCATGGGCAGCGCCAAGCAGGGCTATCCGGTCATCAATCGTACCCTGAAACGCCGGGAGCCTTCATCCCAACCGGCGGGAGAACTCTTCCGCCGGCTCGATGAAGGGCTGCGTCCCACCGTACATGCCATCAACCGGCTGACCCCGACCATCGTCGAAGTGGTGATCCGGGCGCCTTTCGCCGCCAACGCTTTCCGTCCGGGGCAGTTTTACCGGTTGCAGAATTTCGAGACCCTGGCGACGCGCGTGGGGGAAACAACCCTGGCCATGGAAGGCCTGGCGCTGACCGGCGCCTGGGTGGACCGGGAAAAGGGCCTGGTTTCGGTGATCGTCCTGGAAATGGGCGGTTCCTCGGATCTGTGCCGGCTTTTGAAACCGGGAGAGCCCGTCGTCTTGATGGGTCCCACGGGTTCGCCAACGGAAATCTCCGGCGGCGAAACGGTGTTGCTCGCCGGCGGCGGATTGGGCAACGCGGTGCTGTTTTCCATCGGGCAAGCCATGCGGGAGGCGGGCTCCAAGGTGCTTTATTTCGCCGCGTACAAGGCATTGGCCGACCGCTATCACACCCCGAACATCGAAGCCGCCGCCGACGTGGTCGTGTGGTGTTGCGACGAAGCGCCCGGTTTCGAACCCAACCGGCCCCAGGACGCCGCCTTCACCGGCAATATCGTCGAGGCCATGACCGCGTACGCCAACGGGGAACTGGGAGATACGGATATTTCCATGAAGGACGTGGACCGGATCGTCGTCATTGGGTCGGATGTGATGATGAACGCGGTGACCCAGGCCCGGCACGGCGTCCTCAAGGAATTCCTCAAGCCGGGGCACAAGGCCATCGGCTCGATCAACTCGCCCATGCAGTGCATGATGAAGGAAATCTGCGCCCAGTGCCTGCAGCTTCTCAAGGACCCGGAAACCGGTGAGGAAACGGTGGTTTTCACCTGTTTCAACCAGGATCAGCCCCTGGACCATGTGGTGTTTCCCGCCCTCCGCCAAAGGTTGTGCCAGAACGCGGTACAGGAGAAACTGACCCAGCAGTGGATTGCCCGCTGCATGACCGAGTTGGAGGCGAAATCGTGATATCCAGGGATGAGGCGCTGAACCTGCTCGACGACCTTGTCGCCGACGCCAAGGCGGCGGGGGCGGACGCCGCGGACGCCATCCTTGTCGACAGCGCTTCCCTGTCCCACGCCTGTCGCATGGGCCAGCCGGAACACGTTGAACGCTCCGAGGAAACGGATGTGGGGCTGAGGGTTTTCCAAGGCAGGCGCCAGGCCATTGTTTCCTCGTCCGACCTGTCCAAGGATGCGCTGGGCGAGTTGGTGTCCCGCGCCGTGGCCATGGCCGGTTCGGTGCCCGAAGACCCCTATTGTGGACTGGCCGATGCGGATCAACTGGCCGGGGACGTGCCCGGCCTGGAAATGTGCGACCCGGAAGAACCGTCCACGGCGCGCCTGGTCGATCTCGCCGCCCGGGCGGAAGACGCCGCCCGGGCGGTTCCCGGCATCACCAATTCGGAAGGGGCGGAAGCCGGTTGGGGGCAAAGCATTTTTGCCATGGTTGCCAGCAATGGTTTTTCCCGCTCCTACCGGAATTCCCGCCACAGCCTGAGTGTATCCGTGCTGGCCTGCGAGGGGACGGCCATGGAACGGGACTACGACTACGCCAGCACCGTCCATGGCGGGGACCTGGGGGACCCGGAGGAACTGGGCCGCTCGGCGGGGGAAAAAGCGGTACGCCGCCTGAACCCCCGAAAGGCGGATACCGGACAGGTCGCGGTGATCTTCGATCCCCGCGTCTCGCGGTCCATTGTCGGCCATTTGTCCAGCGCCATTAACGGTTCGGCCGTCGCCCGGGGAACCACGTTCCTCAAGGACAGCATGGGCAAGGCGGTCTTTGCCCCGGGGCTGACGGTTGTCGACGACCCCCTGCGCAAGCGGGGCCTGCGCACCCGGCCCTTCGATGGCGAAGGGGTCGCGACGGAACGGCGCAACATCATCGACCAGGGCCGGCTGACCACCTGGATCCTGGATCTGGCGTCCGCCCGGCAACTGGAACTTGAAACCACCGGTCATGGGTCGCGGGGCGTGTCTTCGCCCCCGTCGCCTTCGGCGTCCAACCTGTACCTTGAACCGGGTGAACAGACGCCCGAAGAGATGATGGCCGATATCAAGAGCGGCATCTATGTTACCGAACTGATCGGCTTCGGCGTCAATACCATCACCGGCGATTACAGCCGGGGCGCCAGCGGCATGTGGATCGAGAATGGCCAGTTGACCTATCCGGTCAGCGAGTTGACCATCGCCGGCAATCTGAATGACATGTTCGCCAACATGACGGCGGCCAATGACCTGGAATTCCGCTATGGAACCGACGCCCCGACCTTGCGGATCGAGGGCATGATGCTGGCGGGTAAATAGCGAAACCCGCGCAAATCCACCGATTTCCGGCCCTGCGACCGTTGGCCGTGAAGCGTCCGCCATGTTATGGTCCGCCGCACCAACCACCGGGCGTCAGGCATTGAAACCCTTGAGCAATATTCCAATCGCGGATCACTCCACCCGGGCACTGATGACCCGTCTGTTGCGGGAAAGCGTAAAGCCCTACCGGGGCTGGCTGGGGTTGGCGGTTTTGTGCATGGCGGTGATGGCGGCGGCGACGGCTCTCAGCGCCTGGCTGTTGAAGCCGGTGGTCAACGAGGTCTTCATCGCCAGGAACCAGGAAGTCCTGTGGATGATCGGCGGCGCCGTCGTTGCCACGTTCGCGGTCAAGGGGCTGGCCAACTATGCCCAGGCCACCTTGATGAGCAGGGTCGGGTTCAAGATCATCGCCGACACCCAGAACCGGCTGTTCGCCCATCTGGCCCGCATGGACCTGGCTTTTTTTCACGCCAATCCTTCGGGCAAGCTGATTTCCCGCTTTACCGTCGACATCAATCAGATGCGGGCCGTGGTTTCGAACGTGCTGACGGCCTTCGGCAAGGACGTGCTGGCGCTCGTCGGCCTGGTCGCCGTCATGTTCATCCAGGATTGGCAGGTGGCGACAATCGCCTTCGTGGTTTTCCCCATCGCTATTTTACCCATCGCGCGCCTGGGGCGGCGCATGCGCAAGGTCACCGCCCACACCCAGGAGGAAATGGGGCTGTTCACCACCCTGCTGGGACAGACTTTTCAGGGCATCCGGGTGGTCAAGGCCTACAGCATGGAGGAATATGAAAAGGGCAGGATCGCGGATATCGTCGAGCGCATATTCGGATTGAACTTCAAATCGGCGCGCATCAGGGCGCTTTCCAGCCCGATCATGGAAACCCTGGGGGGGGTGGCGGTGGCCCTGGTTATCGTCTACGGCGGTTACCGGGTGATCGGCGACCAGACTGACGCCGGGTCCTTTTTTTCCTTCATCGCCGCCTTGTTGATGGCTTACGAGCCCATGAAGCGGCTGGCCAACCTGAACGCCAGCCTGCAGGAAGGGCTGGCCGGGGCCCAACGCCTGTTCGCCCTGTTGGACCAGGCACCGCAAATTGTGGAAAAACCGGGCGCCCAGGCCATGAAGATCACCCAGGGGGAAATTCATTTCGACGACGTGCATTTCTCCTACCTGGCGGACAAGCCCGCCCTCAACGGGGTTACCATCCACGTTCCGGCGGGCCGGACCGTCGCCCTGGTGGGGCCGTCGGGGGCGGGGAAATCCACCATCCTCAACCTCATCCCCCGGTTTTACGACGTTGACGCGGGCACGATCACCATTGACGGCGTTGACGTCCGGGATGCCACCTTCGGCTCGCTGCACGCCGGCATCGCCCTGGTCAGCCAGGAAATCACCCTTTTTGACGATACGGTGCGGGCCAATATCGCCTATGGGCGCGCCGCCGCCAGCGAGCAGGACATCATCGCCGCCGCCCGCAACGCAGCCGCCCATGATTTCATCATGGACCTGGCCCAGGGGTATGACACCATGGTCGGCGAACAAGGGGTCCGGCTGTCCGGTGGCCAGCGCCAGCGGCTGGCCATCGCCCGGGCGATGCTCAAGAACGCACCGATCCTGCTGTTGGACGAGGCCACGTCGTCCCTGGATACGGAATCCGAACGCCAGGTCCAGGCGGCGCTGGGCAAGTTGATGGAAGGGAGAACCACCCTGGTCATCGCCCATCGCCTGTCAACGGTGGTCGGCGCCGATCTGATCTATGTGATCGAAGACGGCCGGGTAGTTGAATCGGGGCCGCACGGTGACCTTATCGCTCGGGGCGGTTCTTATGCGCGCCTATACGCCCTGCAATTTTCCGATGATGGGGTGATCGAGCCCATGATCGTCCAGGCCTGATTCTGAATCGGTGAAGCCGCTCAAGAGGATATTAGGCAGTGAAACGGTACGCCGGTTCCTCTGCTGGCTGGGCGCCCGGTACATTCAACTGGTCCATGTCACGGGCCGGTGGGAGGTCGTGCGCCCGGAGATACCGGAGGAATTCTGGAATGACGGCAAACCGTTTATTCTCGCCTTCTGGCACGGCAGGTTGTTGATGATGCCTTATTGCTGGAACAGGGATAAAACCATTCACATGCTCATTTCCCAGCACCGGGACGGGCGGATCATCGCCCGCACGGTGGGGCATTTCGGCATCGGCACGGTTGCCGGGTCCACATCCCGGGGCGGCTTGGCGGCGTTGCGCGCCATGCTCGGGTTTTTGAAGCGGGGCGAGTACGTGGGCGTCACGCCGGATGGCCCCCGGGGCCCCCGCATGCGGGCCAGTGATGGCATCGTCAATGTCGCCCGTCTTTCCGGCGCGCCGATCATCCCGGCCACCTACAGCGTCAGGCGCGGGCGAATGCTCTCCACCTGGGACCGGTTCCTGGTCCCCTGGCTTTTTTCCCGGGGGGTCATCGTCTGGGGGCGGCCGATCAGCGTCCGCCGCCATGCGCAAGGCGGCGAATTGGAAGCGTCGCGGGAAAAGGTCGAAACCGCGCTCAATGCCATTACCCGGGAAGCCGACGCCCTTTGCGGCCGGGTGGGGGCCGAGCCCGCCCCCATAGGCGGGGAAGCCACGTCTTGAAACTGTGTCTCTATCGCGCCCTCACCGCGGCGGGATCGCCTTTGATCCGCCTCTATCTGGGATACCGGCGGCTGAAGGGCAAGGAAGACGCGACGCGATTCGCCGAACGCCTGGGCCGCCCCGGAGCGGACCGTCCGGCCGGGAGCCTGGTCTGGGCGCATGGGGCCAGCGTCGGCGAGGCCCTGTCCATGCTGCCTCTTGTGCGGCGGTTGACGGAAGGCGACCCTGGGGTAAACGTTCTGATGACCACCGGCACGGTGACTTCGGCCCGCCTGATAGAAAAACGCCTGCCTCCGGGCGCCTTTCACCAGTATGTGCCGGTGGACCTTCGGCGGTATGTGGAACGGTTCCTGGACCACTGGCGGCCCGATCTGGTGTTGTGGGCCGAATCCGATTTCTGGCCCAACCTTGTCAGCCTGCCGCCAAGCAGGGGCATCCCCATGGTCCTGATCAACGGCCGGGTTTCGTCCCGCTCCTTTGCCCGGTGGCAACGCCACAAGGACATGATCTCCCGCCTGCTTTCCGGTTTCACCCTGTGCCTGGGCCAGACGGTGGAAGATGCCGGCCGGTTGCGCACCCTGGGCGCCGCCGATGCCCGGTACGTCGGCAACCTGAAATTCGCCGCCCCGCCCCTGCCCGCCGATGGGTCCGAGTTGGCCGCCCTTGAAGCGGCCGCCGGGGGCCGGCCCCACTGGGTCGCCGCCAGCACCCACGCCGGCGAGGAAGACATCATCGGCGACGTGCACAAACAGGTGGCGGCAAGGCTCTCCGGCCTTCTGACCCTGGTCGCGCCGCGCCAGCCCCGCCGGGGGAACGCGGTTGCCGCCGGGTTCCGCAAGGCCGGCTTGACCGTCGCCCAGCGTTCGAAAAATGAACCCATCACCCCGTCAACGGACATCTATGTGGCCGATACCCTGGGTGAGCTGGGCCTGTTTTTCAGGTTGAGCGGCGTCGTTTTCGTTGGAAAATCCCTGCTGCCGTTGGGCGGGCAGAATCCGCTGGAACCGGCGCGCCTGGATTGCGCCGTCGCCTTCGGGCCCCATATGTCCAACTTCGAGGAAATGTCGGAACGCATGAAGCAATCCGGCGCCGCCCGGGAAGTCGCCGACCCCGGCGCCCTGGCCCGGTGGGTGGAGACCCTGCTGTCGGATAAAGAGGAAAAATCGGCGGCGGCCGCCCGTGCAAAGGCTTTCGCGGCCGCGGAAGCCGGGGTTCTGGATGCGGTGATGGCCGAGCTGGAACCGTTTCTCGCCCTCCTGGGAAAACAAGGAAATTCTCGTGCGGGCGCCTGACTTCTGGCGGCGGCGGGGTGGGGGCGCGCCGCCGGCGTCGATCCTCGCGCCCCTCCTTGCGCCCCTCCTTGCACCCGCGGGCTGGGCCTACGGGGCGGTGGTGAAGGCGCGGCTGGCGCTGGCCAAGCCGGGAAAAGTATCGGTGCCGGTTTTATGCGTCGGCAACCTCGTCGCCGGCGGGGCAGGCAAGACCCCGGTGGCGGCGTCTATCGGCGCCATGCTGGCCGCCCGCGGCGTCGACGTTCATTTCGTCTCCCGCGGATACGGGGGCGCCGCGCCGGGGCCGTTGCGCGTCGATCCGGCCCAGCATGGATTCCGCCAGGTGGGGGATGAGCCCCTGCTTCTGGCCCGGGTCGCGCCGACCTGGGTCTGCCGCGACCGGCTGGCCGGCTGCCGGGCCGCCGCCGCCGATGGCGCCCGGGTCGTCCTCATGGATGACGGATTCCAAAACCCAGGCGTCGCCAAGGATATCTCCCTGGTGGTGGTGGACGGGACCTATGGGTTCGGCAATGGCCGCGTCATGCCCGCCGGCCCCTTGCGGGAACCGGTCCGCTCGGGCCTCGCCCGGGCGGACGGGGTGGTGCTCATCGGCGGCGACGGGGCGGGTGTCATGGAAACAATTTCCGCCACTCATCCGGGACTGGAGGTCCTGCGGGCGCGCATGGTTCCGGGGCCGGAATACGAGGCCCTGGCTTCAAAGCCGGTTGTCGCCTTTGCCGGGATCGGTAATCCGGATAAATTCTTTCGCATGGTCCGGGAATCGGGATGCGCCCTTGTTTCGGCCCACCGGTATGCGGATCACCATCCCTATTCCCGGCGGGACCTGGCCGATTTGGCCGGGGCGGCGGCGAACGCCGGCGCGGTCCTGGTGACGACGGAAAAAGACGCCGTTCGCCTGCCCGCCGGAACGGAAACGGACCCGCGGGTCATGACCATCGCCCTTGAATGGGAAGATCAGGCGGCCCTGGATGAAATCCTCCAAACCCTGGCAAGCCATGGCCAATAGAATTTCCGCCCCGCAGGCCTGGCGAAGGTTTGTCCTGCATCCCTTGCAGGCGGTATTCGCCTATGTCGTTTTCGGTTTGGTCCGGTTGCTGCCCGTCGACTGGGCATCGGCCCTGGGCGGCTGGCTTGGCCGTACCTTCGGTCCCGGCCTCCAGGTCACCGGCCGGGCCCGGCGCAACCTGGCCCGGGCCTATCCGGATAAGACCGCCGCCCAGATCGAAACCATTGTCCTTGGCATGTGGGACAACCTGGGCCGCACGGTCCTGGAATACCCTCACCTGGACCGGTTGCGGTTTTACGGCGACGACAATCATGTCGAAGTGGACAATCCCCAGTATATCGACGGCCTGAAGAACGATGGCCAGCCGGGGATTTTCTTTTCCGCCCACACCGCCAACTGGGAAGTGGCGGCCCTGGGCGCCATCCGCCGCGGCCTGCCCATCCATTTGATTTACCGGGCGCCCAACAACCCGCTGGTCGACTGGATCTTCCACCACCGGCTGCCCGGCGAAAGCGAGATGATCCCCAAGGGTTCCCGGGGTGCCAGGCGCACCTTGCAACTGCTGAGAAAAGGCGAACACGTGGGAATGCTGGTCGACCAGAAAATGAACGACGGCATCGCCGCGCCCTTCTTCGGCAGGGACGCCATGACGGCGCCGGCCCTGGCCCAGTTGGCGCTCAAATATGGCTGCCCGGTGGTGCCGGCGGAAGTGGTGCGCACGGGCGGCGCCCGTTTCCGCATCACCGTGCATCCGCCCTTGGAAATCGTCGATACCGGTGACCGCCAGGGCGACATCGTCGCCACCATGACCAAGGTCAACGCCCTGATCGAATCGTGGATCAGGAAAAACCCCGAACAGTGGCTGTGGCTTCACAACCGCTGGCCTGACTCAGCCGAAAATGTAGACGGCGCCGTCCCGGACCACTGAATCGACGGCCTTCAGGCTTTCGCCGGCGCAAGGGCCGGAAACGCAGCGCCCGTCTTCGATGCGGAACAGGGCGCCGTGGGTGGAACACAGGATGTGGCTCCTGTCCAGGCTCAGGAACTGGCCCGGCTTGAAGTCCAGGGGCCCGCCGGTGTGGGGGCAGCTGTTGAAATAGACCACGACCCGCCCTTCCCGGCGGATGGCCATGTACAGATACTTGCCGCCGCCTTTTTCGACGGTGAAGCCGTTGCTGCCGCCGTCGGGGATGTCGTCCAGGGCGCACAGCCGGGTTCCCGCCGCCGTCATGGGCCAGCCGCCGCCGGGGAGGAAATCAACGGTGGGCCTTGTCTTCGGCGGTGCCGTCGCCGCCGACGTAAACATCGATGGGGGCGCCGGGAACAATGCGCCGGATGCGCGACACGAAGCCCTGTTCGAACACTTTCTGGTCCGGGCGCATGGTCATCACCGACATGCCGGCGCGCACCTTGCGGCTCAACTCGCCCAGGGAGCCGATGCGCAGCATGGAGCGGGCGATATAACCGGGGCGCAGGTAGAAGCCCTTGTAACACTGGACCAGCATTTCCCGAAGCTCGTCGCGGGTGAAGTTTTCTTCCCACACCGGCAGTTCGAACCCGGGCGCCGGGTTTTCCGCCAGCTTGCGCCAGACGTCTTGTTTGATCACGCCGCTTTCCAGGCCCTTCATGTAAATTTCGGTCCCCGGATAGGGGCAGAAAATGGTGAAGTGCACGTAGTTGGGGTTGAGGGTGCGGGCCAGGGCGATGGTGTCGTCGATGTCGTCCCGGGTTTCCGTCTGCTGGCCGATGATGAAATAGGCCAGGGTTTCCAGGCCGACGCCCTGGGCGGCGCGGAAGGCCTTGATGACCCGCGCGACGGTAGTGTTCTTGCGGATTTCCTTCATCATCCGGTCGTTGCCCACCTCGACGCCGAAATGGATGCGGTCGCAGCCCGCTTCCTTCATGTGTTTCAGCAGGTCGCCGTCGACCGTGTTGACGTGGGCGCGAACGTCCCAGGTGAAATCCAGCTTGCGGGAAATGATCTCGTCGCACAACTCGTGCACCCGGTCCTTGCGCACGGTGAAGGTGTCGTCATAGATGAAGGCTTCCCTTATCCCTAAGTCCAGGCATTGTTCCATCTCGTCGGCGATGTGCCTGGCGGTGCGCCAGCGGAATCCGGATATCACCGGCGAATAGGGCCGGTCGCAAAAGGTGCAGCGGAAGGGACAGCCGCGGCTGGTGAACATGGTGGTGATGACGTTGTCGCGGCCCAAAAGCGACGTGTAAAGGCCGGTGTCCAGCTTGTGCCGGGCGGGAAAGCCGAGGATATCCAGCTCGTCGGTGCTGGGCGCGATGCCGCCGTTGAAAACCTTTCCGTTCTCGTCCTTGAACACGATTCCCGGCACCGTCGGCCACAGGGCGGGGGTCGGCAGCTTGTTCAAAAAATCGACAAACGCGATCTCGCCCTCGCCCTGGATCAGGAAGTCGACGCCCGGCTGGCGGATGGTTTCCTCGGGGAACAGGTGCACGTGGGGCCCGCCCAGAACGATGGTCGCCTCGGGTTCTTCCCTGCGCACCACCTCACAGGTCTTCATCACGTCGATCAGGGTGAAGGTCATGGCGGTGATGCCGCAGACGTCGAAATCGGTTTGCCGGATCTGTTGCGCCAGCTCACCGTAGGTCCAGTCGTGGGGCTGGGCGTCCATCACCTCGACCTGGTGGTCGGTGTGGTCTTCCAGGTAACCGGCCAGGTACAAAAGCCCCAGGGGCGGGTTGAAGCCCCGGTGCTTTTCGACGATGGCCGGGTTCTTACCGATCAGTTCATTGCGGCGCGGCGGATTGATCAGCAGGACCTTCATGGCGACTCCTGTCCGGACGGCGGGCGAACGCTCTTCGGGTGAAGGGTGCGGCGCGGGCGAAGGGCGCGGTCGCGAAAAAGCCCATATTACCACATCCCCGCGGCGCCTCTCCATCCACGGCCTCCAGTAAACACCAGGGGGGTTAAGAGAGTATTAGAACATTGCCACGATTGCCGGTGATCGCGGTCACATGCGCCCATTCCCAATATGCGGCTGCCGGCCCTGTCCCGGCGGCCACGGCAACGAATTGTTTATGAATAAGGGACAAGATCGCCTGGCGGGGGCGGCATGGGGCCCAAACAGGGGAAATTCCCGGTCAATTTTGGCGGCGGGCATATTTATGGACGACAACGCGAAATTCGCCGAAACCGTACAATCGGCCGCCTATCCCAAGCGCCGCAAGGAAGACCCGGTGCTGGACATCACGGTGGTTATTCCCTGTCACAACGAAGAAGCCGCCGTCGCCCATACCCTTGCCAATATACAACAGGTCCTGGACCGCCATCGCCTGGCCCACGAAATCATCGTTATCGACGACGGCTCCACCGACGGCTCGGCGGCGGTGCTGGCCCGGATGGGTCCCGGCGTCAGGGTCATCCACAACGAGGCCAACCTGGGGTATGGGGCTTCCCTGAAACAGGGGTTCCGCCACGCCCGGGCGGAACGGGTGTGCATCATCGACGCCGACGGCACCTATCCCGCCGCCGCCATTCCCGGCCTGATCGACATGGTGGCCCGCGGCGCCTGCGACATGGCGGTGGCCGCCAGGACCGGCGACAATGTGGCCATTCCCCTGATCCGCCGTCCAGCCAAATGGTTCCTGCGCAAGCTGGCGAACTACGTCGCCGGACGCCCTATCCCCGACATCAATTCGGGCCTTCGGGTGTTTCCCCGGGACGTGGCCATCAACATGTCGGGCATTCTTCCCGACGGCTTTTCGCTGACCACCACCATCACCCTTGCCATGCTGGCTAACGGCTTCGTGGTTGAATACACGCCCATCGATTACGCCAAGCGCCAGGGGCGGTCCAAGATCCATCCCATCCGCGATACCCTGAACTTCCTGCAACTGACCCTCAAGATGGCGCTGTACTTCGCCCCGTTGAAGGTCTTCATCCCGCTCAGTTTCTTCCTGCTGCTGGCGGCCATGGGGTGGGGCAGCTTTACCCTGCTGGCCTTCGGCCAACTGGCCGACATCACCACCCTGTTGCTGATGATGACCGGGGTTCAGGTAGGCGCCATCGGCCTGCTGGCCGAAATGGTCCGCTGGCGCACGCCGGTTACGGATTATAAAACGTAGCCTTAGCGGCGTCCGCTTTCCAATTCGAGGCTTAGGCCACCGTTCCTCTCGTCATTACCGGGCTTGACCCGGTAATCCACGCGGCAATTTTGTATGACCTCAGTGACTAATGGCATGGACCCCTTGATCAAATCCAGGGGCGACGAAATGAGGAGAATAGTATGGACGTTGAATTCATGCGGCCCAACGGTTAATTTTTCTCACCGCAAGAGTATGGAAAGTATGGGTTTGATCGGAAGTGAATTGTGACTCAACGGTTGCCAGATCAGAACGAAAATGAGCCAAGCACATGGACCATAAGCCTACCGTTCACTCTATCTCCAGGTAAGGAAATTTCTCTCAAAGACGGTGTTCACCAAGGTAAAGTTGATCAGTGGGAGTGCTGTCTGAGCAGGGGAGAAAGCATATATACACTTAAGGTTTCAGGATTGCCTGATAGTAGTGAAGCTGAAGCCTTCGTTCAACGGCTGGGTGGTGGTCTGCTTTGGGTGCGTGGCTCTGTTCAATCTGGCATACAGTTCAATTTAAATCTTGGCAATGTTACGTATTTCGATGATCCGAAGAAAGCCGCCCGCAATATCTTCGGGCCAGATACAAAGAGGTTAGTTGAATGTGTAATTGATAGGGGACGCACCGCTATCTATCCCTCGGAAAAGCAGATTGCAACTGTTACCGCTTTTCCTGTCACTGTCAGTATGGGAATACCTCCTGAAAGGTTTATTTCGGCGTTGGCCAAAGGAACTTGTTTGCCAAATGCAGCACAAGTCGTCGAAAACAGGCGAATCATGTTAGCTTCCGAAATATATTCACAATCCCATTTTGAATCGTCCCTTAAATCTCGCTTTCTAAGTCAAATGACTGTGCTTGAAGTTCTTTCTGATCGACCAAAACAACCTAATGAACTGCAAAAATATATACAAAAATGGGTGCTGGAGGTCGATGAAGTATTACAACTTTGCAAGAATTTAGGTGAGAAAAAAACTATTGAGCGTTTCAAAGATCGAATCCATAAACTGAAAGAAGAATCTATTACAGAGTCAGTTAGAGTTTTCGTTCGAAAAGCGATGAAACAGATAATGGATCCAAAGGCATCCGAATTGGCCGGAAAAATTGGTGCTCTGTACGGAGTCCGTTCCGATATTGTACATGGTAGAAATGTCAACGTTGGCCAATCACCAGCAGAATTGCAGGAGATCGTAAGCAAATCACTTCTTGCAGCTATAGAACATCCGTCACTGTTAACTGAGTCATGTGTGGACAGCCCCTGCATTGCAAGTGTTTTCTGACGATGGTCTGCACCGGTCGGGTGCGGTCATGTGTCCGGCCTTTTGACGCGGTCTGATGACCGCTGGCCCTGATGAGTTTCGCGGATTGGGTTCCAATCAGATC
>JAJRSS010000136.1 GCA_024278615.1 Alphaproteobacteria bacterium | reverse complement strand
TTCTGCTGCTGTTTTGGTCGCATCTGATCCCCCGAATCATGAGCTTTCAGGGAATCACAAATGGGCCGAAATTTGAATCCCAAATCGCAAGAAAACGACCTCCAAAACTACGTTTTCTTGCAAATTCCGTTACTTCAATTCCGCGAAAAGGCTCAGTAAATCAAAGGCGTTTGGGGTTATTCACGGGGAACGAATTGGGATCATCGGCGCCGCTGATTTCATTTTCGAATTTGTAGATTAAGTTGGCTTCGACGATACCGTACAGGAAACCTGGAACGCCGCCGCCCAATTGACGCGGCCAAAGGCGGTATTGAAGCGAAGCGTCGAAGTGCGCCTCGTCGCCAAACTGGAAGGTGTTGGCTTCGGTGTTGATCTTATAACTGATCTGGGCGTCAATCTGGTAATCGAGGGTTTGATAGGTGGCGACGACACCGCCGAAGGGGTCCCATGAACCGGAGCCCAATTGAAACGTGGCCGGCAGGGCGCCGAGGATGTCGCTGTCATCATCTTCACCGGTCGGCAATTCAATGCCGGCGAAGGGCGCCATGCGAAAACTGCCGCCGGGGAAGTTGTTCTTGAAGAGGGTGTAGCGCCCGAACAACCGGGCATCGCCGATACCGCTGGTCTCCCGCGTGACCCGTTGACCGCCGGTTGTGGTCATGTCCATTTCCTTGTCCAGGTAGGGCAGGACACCAAAGACCGCCAGGTCCCCGTTTATGCCGTAACCCAGAACGGAAGTGCCGCCCAGAACCTCCACCTCCCGATTCGCCGGACTGGGGTCCTTGCTTGCCCGCTTGAAAAGAAATTGTTCTCGGAAGAGGAATTCTCCCTTCGCTACGGGCAGAGCCGTATTGAAGGTCTCCGGCGCGGCCCAGATCGTTTCCGGCCATCCGGCCAATACAATCGTTAAAGCAAAGCATGTCTTGAGGATCAGGCAGGAAGGTTTTTTGTATGCAGGCATCATGCAATAATTCATGATCAGAATGTATATTTGATTTCAAACTTGAAACGGTAGTCGGATTCAGCCGGTTTGCCTTTGAGCCCCTGGGCGATGGGAATTTGCACGCCGGTGCGTAACGCCATGTTTCTGTAAGTGGCGAATATCCCCGGCGATAAAAACAATTCCCAACCACCGGTATTGGCGACATCAACGCCATTCAATGTGTCCCGCCCGGCATTCTCCCAATTGAGTTCGAGGAAAACCACGGCATCGGGTTCAAGATAACCGGTTAGGAAGGGGCGAACCCCGCCCACGATGTCGAGAAACTGGCGGTCGCCTTTTTCCAGGCCGCCCCCTCCTTCCGTGTTGAGCCGGTAGCGTGCGGCCAGGTTGTAATACCACCGCCTGCTCTCATGGCCGTAGAGCAGCCCGCCAAGAAAATCCGTCGAGCCGCTGCCCAGCCTGGGATTGCTGTCGTCATCGCCGGTAGGCAGCTTTATCTGGCCCAGAACCGCCGCCGAGCGTTGCACCCCAGGCGTACTAAGCCGGACAAACCGGTACCGGCTGCGCAAGACGATATCGCCGAGGCCCGAGGAATCGCCGAGGCCAAAATCTTTGTCGACGAAGGGAAGATCAATTTCCGCCGTCCAGTCGGGAGTCAGGCCGTATTCGAACCCAAACTCGCCTTCCTGTTCAATTTCCCGCTCACCGTTCCCACTTGTCCGGTCCCTGGTATATCCCGCTGCCACTTCAAGACCACCGCCGTAGACCAAGTGTGGCCCTGGGGTGAAGATTGGATTGTGAGCGGCACTCGGCTTCGCGATGGAGACAAGACCAATGGCCAGAACAGCGAAAATCCGGTTTATCCCCCTCGGCAAGGGGTATCCTTGGCTCATTTTTGTTACTCCATTTTCGGGGTTTCGAACTTGCGCAAGCTGAAACCCGCCTCATCGACCGCTTTTGCGGCGGCAGCTTCGGTTAGGGTTGCATTGGAGGCCATGGTTACGGCAACGAGGCCTTCCTCAATTTCAATCTCCACCTTTTCAACCCCAGTCAGACCGCCGACCTTCTTTTCCACACCGTAGGCGCAGAAGGGACAAGCCAGTCCGTCGACGTAGAGTTTGTAGACGTGAGAGTCCGCCCACGCCGCCGTCGCGGTGAGCAACGACAACGCAAGAACTAGTCCCGTTCGGTGCAGAAATGTCTTCATTTCGTATTCTCCTTCTGGGTAGTGCTCGACTGTCCTTCCTTGTCCCCTTCTACGGAAGCAAGGGACTCCATGATCGTGCATGCGCGTAAGGCGCCCCGCCCTGGGCAGACGGAAATCAGCTCTCTAAGCGCCACTCGAATCCCTTGAAGTTGCTCGATCTTGGTATCAACTTCGTGGAGCTTGGCGGTCGCGCGATTGCGAACGTCGGAGCAGTCGGTGCCTGGAGCGGCCTTGAGCGCGAGAAGCTCGTCGATCTCCCGCAACGAGAACCCCAGTTCCTGGGCCTGACGGATGAACTTGATCCTGCACACGGTTTCCGCCGGGTAGGTCCGATAGCCGCTCACCGGCTTTGGCGGCTGATTGATCAATCCCTTACGCTCGTAAAAGCGAATGGTCTCGATGCTCACACCGGCCCGGCTTGCTGCTCTGCTGATAATCAATGGTTTCATGGCGTTTTCCTCCCGCGAAACCTACACTCCGGACTATGGTACGGAGTCAAGCGTGAAATTGAAAATGCCCGTCGACAGGCGGAGGATGTGTACCCCGGGCAAGGGCGGGCTTGTCATCCACGCTCACGTTCTCGTCCACGGCGGCCCGTGGATGGCAGAAAGCCGTTTTACCGTGGGCGGACCTTGCTGGCTGCCAGTCCGGTAGGATGAGAGCTGTAGGAAGAGAGCTGGCGGAAAACAGGAGAACTCCGAAACCCGGTTAAAGGCTTGCCCAAATTGGTAGAAATGGCCTGCAAGTCCCGTTTCTCGGTCAGGGTGGTGTTTTTCGGGGCGCCCTACGTTCGGTCGAGGTTCTTGACGCCTGCTTCGGCGGCGGATAGACCGTGGGGGATGGCGACCATGATTGACCCTGAAGTTGGCCTGAAATTGGCCGCCGACCTCGTACCGGAAACCGCAGGTTCCAACGAGCAACCCATTGACAGCAGTAGCAAAGGGGCGGCCACCCTGCACGATGGGCTGGTGGAACGCCTACGCCAGATGATCGTCGAAGGAAGCCTGGCGCCCGGCGCTCGTATCCCGGAGCGGGTGTTGTGTGAGCGTTTTAAGATTTCCCGTACCCCCTTGCGGGAGGCGTTAAAGATTCTGGCCTGGGAAGGCTTTATCGAACTTACGCCCAACCGGGGTGCTACCGTATCCCGGGTCACCATGGAGGAAATCGACGAGGTTTTCCCAGTCATGGGCGCCATCGAAGCCCTGTCCGGAAAATTGGCCTGCCGACACATCACCAACGAACAACTGGCTGAAATTCGCGCCTTTCACTTCCAGATGGTGCTTCATTACCAACGCAACGAGTTGCCCGAATACTTCCGCCTCAATCAAACCATCCATGAAAAGATCATGGAAGCGGCGGATAACTCCACCCTGGCCAATGTCTACCGCGGTCTGGCGGGCCGTGTCCGGCGGGCCAGATATATGGCCAACATGACCAAGGCCCGCTGGTCCGAAGCGCTGGAAGAACACAAACTGATTCTCAAGGCGCTGGAAGATCGGGACGGCGAGGCGCTGGCTGAAATTCTCAATGAGCACCTAAGAAAGAAATGCGATGCGGTCAAGGACGCGTTACTAGCGGAAGACGCCAGCCAAGCGGCCGAAGGCTGAGCAAAACCCCTGAACGGCAGGCAATACACACTTTGTATTCTGGCCGAATTCTGGCTGAATTCTGGCGATTTTTTCCTTGATCGATTGTCTTAAACTCCAAAAGGGCCTATGTGCGTGATAGTACCGCCAACAACAAAACCAGGAGTATGAAAATGGGATGGCAGGGCAAGATTCTTCGGGTTGATCTCACGCAGGGCACTTGTAGCGCCGAACCCCTGAATATGGAGTGGGCGCGCCAGTACCTGGGCCAACGGGGCCTGGCGACGAAGTACCTGGCCGAGGAAATGGATCCTGCGGCGGACTCCCTGTCGCCTGGAAACAAGCTGATTTTCGCCACCGGTCCCTTGACCGGTACCACGGCTTCAACCGGCGGGCGCTATTCGGTGGTCACCAAGGGCGCCCTGACCGACGCTATCGCATGCTCCAATTCCGGTGGCCATTTTGGCGGCGAATTGAAGATGGCCGGCTGGGATATGATCATCTTCGAGGGCCGGGCCAAGGAACCAGTTTACCTGCTTATCCGCGACGATGAAGCCAAGCTGTTGCCCGCCGGTGACTTCTGGGGAAAATCCGTCTGGGAGGTGGAGCCGGCGATCAAGGCAAAGCACCAGGACCCGGAAATCCGTGTCGCCAGCATCGGCCGGGCCGGCGAGGAAGGCGTGCGCTTCGCCTGCGTCATGAACGACCTGGACCGGGCGGCGGGCCGCTCTGGCGTCGGTGCGGTGATGGGATCGAAGAACCTGAAGGCGGTGGCCGTTCGCGGCACCATCGGCGTCAAGGTCAGGGACCCCGAAGAATTTCTCAGGGCAGTAGCAAAAATAAGGAGCAAGCTGGATGCCGGGCCGGGCCGGGCCCGGCTGGCCAAAAACGGCACCCTTCCGATGATGGACGTGACCAACGCCTTCGGCGCCCTGCCGACCCGCAACAGCCGCGAAGTTCAGTTCGAATCCGTCGACAAGGTCAATGCCGCCGCCGTGCGTGCCCGTCGCCGTTCCGACGGCCAGGCCAACCTGATCGCTAACAAGGCCTGTTTCGCCTGTTCCATCGGCTGCGGCCGGGTGGCGACCATCGAACCCGGCCATTTTTCCATTCAGGGTAAGAAACACTATCAGGGTGCCCTGGGCGGGCTGGAGTATGAATCCGGATACGCCTTTGGGCCGGTGTTGGGTGTAGACGATCTGAACGCTATTACCTATACCAACGCCGCCTGCAATGAACAGGGCATGGACCCCATTTCCTTCGGTGGAACCCTGGCGGCGGCTATGGAACTTTTTGAAATGGGAGCCATTACCCAAAAGGAAACAGGCATGCTCTTGAAGTTCGGTTGCGCCGAGGCCATGGTCCGCATGGTCGATCTGACCGGCGTCGGTGAAGGCTTCGGCAGGGACCTGGGCCTGGGCGCCAAGCGATTGTGCGAAAAATATGGCCACCCGGAACTGGCCATGGTCTCCAAAGGCCAGGAATTCCCTGGTTACGACGGGCGGGGCATGCAGGGCATGGGCCTGGCCTACGCCACCAGTAACCGGGGTGCCTGCCACCTTCGGGCCAGTTCTTACGAGGCGGATTTCGCCAGCGTTGAATTGGAAGGCAAGGCGCTGGTGGTCAAGGAAACCCAGGACGTGAATTCGGTCACCGACTCGGCCGGCATTTGCGCCTTCCCCGACTATACCCTGGATGATCTGGCGGCGCAGCTTAGCCCCGCCTGCGGAGAAATCTGGTCGCCGGACGATCTGCGCCTGATGGGCGAGCGTATCTGGAACCTGGAACGCCGGTTCAATCTGGATGCGGGCCTGACCAAGGATGACGATTCCCTGCCGCCGCGTATTTTGGAAGAACCGGCCAAGACGGGCGCCGGCAAGGGCCGGGTTAGCGGCCTGAAGGTAATGCTGCCCGAATATTATTCCCTGCGCGGATGGGATGCCGCCGGCGTGCCCACGGCGGAAACTCTCGGCCGCCTGGGGCTGGCATAAGGGCGGAAGCGAAAATGAGGATCAAGGTCAAGATGGTCGCCATGAACGGCCCATCGGATCGAAATGGGAATGCGACGGGCGACCGCCGGATCGGCGTCGACAGTGGCTCGGCCCTAAGCGCCGTACTTCAAGCGCTGAACGTTGTAAGCGCCGAATCCTTCATGGTGCTGGTCAACGGCGATGCCGTGCCTTCCGGCCAGTGGCCGGCCCACGGCATCAACGACGGCGACGAAATCACCATCTTCCCACCCATCAAGGGCGGCTGATCGGGCTGTATAGCCCCGGCGTGGATGGTGCGATCCACCATTATTGGCTGAGGTGAAGCTGCTTGAGTTGCGCGGCGATGGAACGGAATGCCGACTGCAGTTCCGCATTGCTGGGTGAGTTGAAGTAGTTGTCTGTCGAGGTGGCGCAATTCGCAAACAGGTTCTGGGTCGTCGTATTGCTGACTTGGAAGGTGATCGTATAGACGATGATGCCTTGCGCCTTCATGTTGGTACAAACTTCGGCCAGCCTGTTGTTCAACTCCGCTGTCGTGCCTGAACTGCTGGTCGATCCCAATATTCCGTCAGACCGGTACTGATAGGCAGTATAATTGCTGTTGCTGGTGGTATTGGCGCCATCGGTGAGGATAATAATTGCCTTCTTCCAATCAGGATCCGTGTAACTCGTGCCTTCCGTGAACGGCGCTTCGGGTGAGATCAAGCGCCAGCCCCATACGGTGCCGTAGTTGATGTGAGTATAGCCCGTGGCAACCATGGAATCGATATCCGCCTCCAGCGTCGAACGCTGGTTGGTCAGTGGCGTTACTTCTTGCGGACATTTCTTGTTAGGCCCCTTGGAACTGGTAATGTTGTACCCCCCCGATACGATCCAGTTGTTGTACCAATTGTGGTCGGGCCAATAGAACGGAGTCCATGGTCCGGTAAAGCTATCCTGCACATCGGTCGGGTAGGTTTCCGCCATGACACAACCACCCCAACTTGTCGTCCCCCAGTCATAGGAACCCAGGTTGGATACAAGAGACGTATTTGCCGCGCCGATATTGACCGTGCCGGCAAAAGGCACGAGGCCTAATTTGAGAAGGGGTGGCGCTGTTTCATTCCCGAACAGGATATTTATGAGATCATGGGAGGCGGTTTTGAGGGAAGCCAGTTTCCCGCCACTGTTCATGGAACCCGTATTATCCAGCACCAGCACCAGTTCAAGGCCGGACGTATCGCGCGTGATGACGGAAACGGCTTGGACGTCCATCGAGTTCTTGCCGATAAGTTTCATAAATGATGTGGGGACCGATGCGCTTGCCGTAATGGTGACAACATCATTGGTGATGTCATAGGTCGATGAAACCACCGTCCCCAGTTTTGCACTGGGAAAGTTGGCCGCGAAAAAATTGTCCAGTAGAATCTGTAAATCCTGGCCGGTATCGATAGCCGACCCGATCGCCAAGCCCGCCGCGTCACTGGTGCTGGCAAGGCGCTCCCTGACCAAGTAACCTTTCCCAAGGTCCACGCTTACACCGACTGCTAAAACCATTGGGATAAAAGCAAGAGCGAAAATGACAGCCGTTACGCCGCGTCTGTCTGACGCCATGCGCAACCAAATTTCCTTAATTCTTAATGTCGGGCTTTTTATATTTTTCATGACCGTTTCCGTATCCAGGTTCTCCGGTTGCTCCAGGCCTTTTTTTGCCGAACTGGCTCTTTTATCCTCTTGCACAATTCTGAGGACACGCGATTAGATGTACTCCACGAAAGTATAAAGGCGCGGGCGCGTGGTGGCGATTTCCTGAAAAGTAAAAGTCGAAGGCAAAATGACGGAAAATATCGGGTTGTAAGTGAATACGACGCTGACAATGACAACACTGTCACCTGCCTGTCCCAAGCCGGCGGCGAGAGTGGTCGGGTTGAGGACGGTTCCCGAATTGTAGCTGGAAGTCCAGTCTACGGAAGGTGTTCCGGAACCGGCGTCGTAGCGGACACTGGCAACACCGATGGAAATTGCCGTATCGGGAAAGGGATCGATTACCAGCCTGGACGCCTGCAGAATTTCCGATACCTCCGTGGCCCCGACGCTCCTTTCCTGGGCGATAAGGTCGGCGGCCGTGTAGGCTGCCGCAAGCGCCTTGCGTTGCGCCGATATAAGGTTGGAGACTTCGACGACACCGGCCAGCATGGTCACCATAAGCGGAAGGATCATCGCAAATTCGACGGCCGCGGTGCCGCGGCGGTTTTTGATGAAGCGTTTCAAAAAGCCAGGCATTTCAGTTACTCGTAAGGTTCGTTGCGGAATACTGCCGTTGACATTTGCAGGGTGCCATTGCCTGTGTCACCGAAGAAGGTGCCAAGCAACGGCGTAAAAAATTTCCGTGTATACATGATCCGAACGGCGGTTATGTCGCCCGCACCGCCGGGAGTGAACACCGGGGGTAGAGGATCGCCGTTAGCATCCAGCTGGATAGCCAATGTGACATCCGAGAAATTGTCAAATTTGCGAACGTCCAGGGACATTTGGTTACAATCAAAGACACCAACGAGAGAGCTGCAGAGTTTAGTCGTGAATGTGCCGACCGTATCTCCCGAAAGCTGAGCCTGCCCGGTTCGAATTTGCCTGCTTGCATCAATGACCGCTCCATCGATAACGGTTTGCGTATGCAGCATCACGGACATCTCCAGGATACCGATCAGAAGGAGGAAGAATGTCGGCGCAATCAGCGCAAACTCGACAGCGGTGATGCCCTTCTCGTCCTTACGAAAAGACCTGAGAAAAGACCGTAGACCAGATCTCCTCGGCCGCTGCCTGGGCCTCTCCTTGGCCTGGCCCTGCGATCGTTCGTTCGACTGAAAAACCTCATCCTTTAACAACTCACGGACTCCTTCAGCCATTCAAATCCCGTCGGTCCCCAGCTCAGCAAAGCCCACTGAATACACCCGCCTAAATCAAAGTGTTGCTGGGTCTCAATTCGGTCGAACGCGAATGGTGCCTATCTTCGAAAACCCTGGCTTCATCGATTGAATTTTCGCACTTTACCTACAGATTCCGCCTATCCGTTCAACCGTCCGCTTTAGATATTGATGGGCATATTATTCACCTTTCCCGCTCAACTCGCTGTGACGTTTGTCACTGCTTTCCGTTTTCCCGGTGTGAATTGAGATGGCCGTAGGGGCCCGGAATCCGGGCTTTCAGCGGACAATGAGTCAGAATTAGGGAATTTTCTTGAAAACCGTTGGGAATGCCGCGGCCGGCGGGAAGCCGGTTACTCTATAGGTTCATGCATTCCGCGAAATAGGGCCTATGCGGGGATGAAGGAAGATCGGCCGCCGGAGCACACTACAACACCGCCGCCGAGCGGGCGGCCTGATCGTAGAGCCCCGAAAGGGCCCTCAACATGCCGGCCAGATGGGTGATATCACCGGCGTCCAGGCCCAGGGCGTCCAAGGTATCCAGCAGGCAGTTCTCGCGCACTTCCCGGTAGCGGGCGCACAGATCGCGGCCCGCCGCGGTCACCGAATAGGCGGCTTCCTTGCCCAGCCTGTTTCCCGAAACCAAGCCCAGCTTGACCAGTTTCTTAAGGGCATAGGTGACCAGGTGAGTGTCCTCGATATTGAGCACCAGGCAGATATCGGCCAGCTTCTTTTCCCGGTCCCGGTGGTTAACCGAATGGAGCACCAGGACATCCAGGGCCGCCAAACCGGCAATGCCCTGCCCGGCAGCGCCCATGCAGCGCACGGTCCAGCGGGAAAAGGCGTTGGAGGCGACGATCAGGCCAAATTCGAATTCGCTCATTTCGCCGCCCTTGCCCGCCGCCAGATGGGCCGAGGAAACAATGCGGGGGCGTCCTTTCGCCTTGCCATTCTCGGGCTTATTCTTGCTCATCGCCTGCTCCCTTTTTTCTCGGGTAACCCGAACCCGCCACCGCCGGGTGTCTCGATGACGAACACGTCGCCGGGGGCCATCTCGGCCTTGTCGGTGCCGGAAAGCTCGGTCGCCGTGCCGTCGGTTCTGGCCACGTAATTGCGGCCTCTGGCGCCAGGCCGGCCACCCTCAAGGCCAAACGGCGCCACCCGCCGATGGCTCGAAAGGATGGCGGCGGTCATCGCCTCCAGAAAGCGGATGCGGCGGACGGCGCCGTCGCCACCCCGGTGTTTGCCGGCGCCGCCGCTGCCCCGGCGGATGGCAAAGGACTCAACCAACACCGGGAACCGCCACTCTAGAACTTCGGGATCGGTCAGCCGGGAATTGGTCATGTGGGTGTGTACCGCGCTGGCGCCGTCGAAATCGGGCCCGGCGCCGCTGCCGCCGCAGATGGTTTCATAATATTGATGGTGGTCGTTGCCGAAGGTGAAATTGTTCATTCCCCCTTGGGCCGAAGCCAAAACCCCCAGCGCCCCGTACAAGGCGCCGGTGATCGCCTGGGAGGTTTCCACGTTGCCGGCGACCACGGCCGCCGGGTAGCGGGGATTCAACATGCACCCTTGGGGATTGACGATCCTGATCGGCTTCAGGCAGCCGGCGTTGAGGGGAATATCGTCATCCACCAGGGTGCGGAATACGTACAACACCGCCGCCCGGCATACCGCCGAAGGGGCGTTGAAGTTGCCGTCCAGTTGCGCCGAGGTGCCGGTGAAGTCAATGGTCGCGGAACGGTTCCGTTTATCGACGCTAACGGCGATGCGGATCACCGCCCCGCTGTCCATTTCATAGGTGAAGTGGCCGTCGGTCAGCACGTCCAGTACCCGGCGCACGGACTCCTCGGCGTTATCCTGGACGTGCCCCATGTAGGATTGCACCACCTTGAGCCCGAAGTGATCCACCATGCGGCCCAGTTCCAGAACGCCCTTTTCGTTGGCAGCGATTTGTGCCTTCAGGTCGGCCAGGTTCTGGGCCGGATTGCGGGCCGGCCAGGATCCGGCCTCCAACAGGGCGAGAAGCTCCTTCTCCCTGAAGCGGCCCTTGTCGACCAGCAGGAAGTTGTCGATAAGTACTCCTTCTTCGTCCACGGTCTTGCTGTCCGGCGGCATGGATCCCGGCGTAATACCGCCCACATCGGCATGGTGGCCGCGGGAGGCCACATAGAAAAGCACCTCATCGCCGCCTTTATCGAACACCGGCGTGACGACGGTAATGTCGGGCAGATGGGTGCCGCCGTTGTAAGGGGCGTTGAGTACGAAAACATCGCCCACGTTGATTCGACCGGCATTTTCCCGCATCACCGTTTGCACGCTTTCGCCCATGGAACCCAGATGAACTGGCATGTGCGGCGCGTTGGCAATCAGGTTTCCGTCGGTGTCGAACACGGCGCAGGAAAAATCCAGCCGTTCCTTGATATTCACCGAATAGGCGGTGTTGGCCAAGATGGCCCCCATCTGTTCGGCAATGGACATGAATAGGTTATTGAAGATTTCCAGCATCACCGGGTCCACATCGGTGCCGATGGCGGCGCTCTTTGGGCGCGGCGTTACCCGGGCCAGCAGCAGATGATCGCGCCCGGTAACCTCCGCCCGCCAGCCGGGCTCAACCACCGTGGTGGCGTTGGCGTCGACGATTATCGCCGGGCCGTCTATGACGGCCCCGGGGAATAAAGACAATCGGTCGTAAACCGGCGCCGGTTGGTCCTGGCCGCCGGTATACATGGAAACCGTATCCAGGGGTTCGGGGGTGGCCGCGCCGGGGTGGAGTGCGGTTTCCGCGTCTTCAATATCCGCCGCGCCACCCATGGCCTCCACCGACAGGGCCTCGACCACCATGCCCCTGCCGGCCATGACGAAACCGAACCGCTGCTTGTGGGCCATCTCAAAGGCGGCGGCCACTTCCGCCACCGGACCCGCGTCAACAACGAAGGCGGTGTCGGTGCCTTCATAGCGCAGATGCAGGCGGCGAAGCGCCGTGATGCCGGAAACCGCGACGCCCTGTTCTTCAAGCTCTTTGCGCGCTTCGTTTTCCATAGCATTGAATTTTTTACATAATTTACCGAGCAACTCACTGGTCAAGGCACCTTCCACCGCCCCTTCCCGCATCGCCCGCAAATCCGCCAGCCCCATGCCATAGGCGGACAAAACACCGGCCAGGGGAGGGATGAACACCCGGCTCATGCCCAGGGCATCAGCCACCAGACAGGCATGCTGGCCACCGGCGCCGCCGAAACAATTGAGGGTGTATTCGGTAACGTCATAGCCCCGCTGGACGGAAATCTGCTTGATGGCGTTGGCCATGTTCTCGACGGCGACGCGCAGGAAGCCTTCCGCCACCTCCTGGGGGGAGCGAGTCTCGCCGGTTTCCTTCTCGATGTCGCCCGCCAGTTCGAGGAACCGCCGCCGGGTTTCATCCCCGTCCAATGGCTCATCGGCGCCGGCACCGAACACGGAAGGAAAAAACCGAGGCTGGATCTTACCCAACATGACATTGCAGTCGGTTACCGTCAGCGGCCCGCCCCGCCGGTAACAGGCCGGGCCGGGGTCGGCGCCGGCGGAATCGGGGCCGACCCGGAAGCGGGCGCCGTCGAAATGAAGGATGGAGCCGCCGCCCGCCGCCACCGTGTGAATGCGCATCATCGGCGCCCGCATGCGCACGCCGGCCACCTGGGTCTCAAAGGCCCGTTCGTATTCGCCATTGTAGTGGGACACGTCGGTGGAAGTACCGCCCATGTCGAACCCGATGACCTTGCCGAAACCGGCCATGGCCGCCGTCCGCACCATGCCGACCACGCCGCCGGCGGGGCCGGAAAGGATGCTGTCCTTGCCCTGGAAACGGTGGGCGCTGGTAAGACCGCCGTTGGATTGCATGAACATCAGCCGGGCGTCCCCCAACTGCTCCGCCACGCCGTCCACATAGCGTCGCAGGATGGGCGAGAGGTAGGCGTCCACCACCGTGGTATCGCCCCGGGACACCAGCTTCATCAATGGGCTCACTTTGTGGGAAACGGAAACCTGGGTAAAACCGATCCGCCGGGCTACCGCCGCCACAGCCTTTTCGTGAGCGGGAAAACGGTAGCCGTGCATGAAAACAATGGCGGCGGAGCGGATGCCGGCGGCGTGGGCGTCCTCCAGGGAAGCGCGGACCGCATCGAGATCCAGTTGCTTAAGGACCTTGCCTTCGGCGCTAAGCCGTTCCGGCGCCTCCACCACCCGGCAATAAAGCAATTCGGGCAGGCGGATATGGCGTTCGAACAGTTTGGGCCGGTTCTGGTAGCCGATGCGAAGGGCGTCGGCGAAACCTTCGGTGATGACCAGCACGGTGGGATCGCCCTTGCGTTCCAGCAGCGCATTGGTGGCCACCGTGGTTCCCATTTTGACTGCCTCGACAGCCGAAGAAGAGATGGCGACTTCCGCCGACAGGCCAAGCAGCCGCCGGATCCCTTCCACCGCCGCGTCGTCGTAGGATTCCGGGTTTTCGGACAACAGTTTGGCGGTCACCAGCCGGCCGTCCGGGTGGCGCGCCACCACGTCGGTGAAGGTGCCGCCCCGGTCGATCCAGAACTGCCATGCCCCCGTGGCCGAAGGGTTAGGGCTGGGCGAAGGTTTGGTCATCGGAATTCCATAGTAATTTTAATGCGCAGGAGGATCTCGAATTAATATGTTGCATTTTATCGATAAATCGTCAATAAATTAATGGCAAGTAAATGCGCCGCAGTGTCATGCCCGGTAACGTCTTGACGCGATGACTGTGAAGCGGGAACCTATGCGGCAATACTCGTCAAAATAATTTCAACAGGGAGGAAACCAATGAAACTGACGCAATTAACCGCCCAACTGACAGCCATGGCGGCCGCTTTGACTCTGCTCTCGGGCGGTGCCCTTGCCGCCGAAAAATGGGACATGCCGACGCCCTACCCCGATGCGACTTTCCATACGGTAAACATCCACCAGTTCGCCAAGGACGTGAAAG
>JAJRSS010000135.1 GCA_024278615.1 Alphaproteobacteria bacterium | reverse complement strand
CGAAATTTGAATCCCAAATCGCAAGAAAACGACCTCCAAAACTACGTTTTCTTGCAAATTCCGTTACTTCAAATCCGCGAAAAGGCTCAGTAAATCAAAGGCGTTTGGGGTTATTCACGGGGAACGGATTAGGCGTCGGCGTCGGGTCCCGGTCCTGGCCTCCCTGGGCCTCCCTGGGCCTCCCAGGGCCCCCGAAGCGGTTTTCACTTAACAATCGGTCCCTTTTCGGCCACTCAATGGGCCAGCAGGACGGGGATTTTGGCTTCCGCCAGCACGTTACGGGTGACGCCGCCGAGGATCAACTGGCGCATGCGGCTGTGGGTATAGGCGCCCATCACCAGCAGGCCGGCGCCGGAATCGGCGCATTCCCTGAGTACCGCCTCGCCCACCTGGCGGCCGCTGGTCGGGGTGAAGGCCTGGACCCTGGCCCCGATGCCGTGCCAGGCCAGGTAGGTGACCAATTCCGGGGCGGTGGCGGCGGAGGTCGTGTCGCCTTCGGCGCTCAGGATCGCCACTTCCCCGGCCCGGGCCAACAGGGTAACGGAGGCGCCGATGGCGCGGGAAGCCTGGGCGCTGCCGTTCCAGGCGATGGCCGCCTTGCGGCCCACCGGCGATGTCGTCCCCGCCGGCACCATGAGCACCGGCCGGCCCGATTCGAACAACACGGCGTTCATCGTCAGGACCGAGGAAACATCCGCGTCCGACGCCGATTGGGCGATGACGATCAAATCGGCGAGACGCCCGTTGCGGGCGGCGATTTCATCTTCGCGGCCGGTCTTTTCGACCCACGCAGCGGTGAGCCGGGACGTCCCCCCCTGCCCCCGTTCGCTTTCCCCCGGCTTGCTTTCAAGGGCAATGGAATTCTTGGCGCAGTATTCGTCGAAGGCGGCGCGCGCCTTGGCCGAGCGGTCCGCCGCTTCCTTTTCCGCCAGGTCGAACATTTCCTCGATCATGGCGCCCGACATGCCTTCGCCCAGCAGGGGCACCACATCCTTTGGATCGGCCCTGACATGAAGCGCGTCCACATGAGCGCCCAGTTCGCGGCCGACGGCAAAGGCCGTTTCCATGGCCGAACGGGAACCGTCCGCGCCATCCAGCAATACGAGAATGGTCCTGATTGGCATGGTTTTCTCCTTCTGTCCCTTTGCCTGTATCCCGGTCCTGGCGGCCCGTCTTCACCCGGCGGCGCGCGTACCGGCCGAACCCTTCAGGCCCGGCTGCTTTAATCCCAGTTGCTTCAGGCCCCGGTCAAGGGTTTCTTCACCGGACCCGCCGGTGTCCAGGCGGATCCATTCGATTTTGCCCGGATCGTACTTCAATTGGCGCCGCAACACATCGGCGGTCGCGTCCGAGGGATCCCCCAGGTCATCGATTTGGCGGGCGGCGATCCGCCGTTCCATCACCTTCGGCGGCGATTCCAGCCACAATCCCTGGAAGGGAACGCCGGCGTCCCGCGCCACGGCGGCGATGGCCCGGCGCTGTTCCGGCCGGGCGAAGACGGCGTCGGCCACCGCCCAGAAGCCGCCGGCCAGGGCGGCCCCGGCCTGTTGATAAACGGCCCCATAGGTGCGGGCGGTCATTTCCGCCGAATAGCCGTCTTCCGCCAGCCGTTGGGTCAGTTCGACGCCGGCCAGGCGCTTGCGGATGATGTCGCTGCGCACCACCCGGGCGCCGGGGGCCTGGCCCAGGTAGGGCGCCAGTTCCCGGGCCAGGGTCGACTTGCCGCTGCCCGAAAGGCCGCCGACGGCGACCAGTTGGGGCTGCGGCGGCGAAAGATAGGCCGCCGCCAGTTCCAGGTAGGCCCGCGCTTCGCCGCCCAGGCGGCCCGCTTCGCCCGGCGAGGAGACGGCGGCGGCCGAGGACACCGCCACGTGGGCGCGGATGGCGGCGCGGACCGACATGAACAAGGGCAGGACGCCCAAATCATTCAGGTCACTCAGATCGCCCGTCAGGTCCAGGTAGCGGTTGAAGACGATGCCCGCCAGCCGCTTGAGGCCGCGGTGATCCAGGTCCATGAGCAGGAAGGCCAGGTCGTACAGCACATCGATATTGGACAGGCGAGGGTTGAACTCGATGGCGTCGAACAGGGTCGGCCGGCCGTCCAGCAAAACGATGTTGCGCAGGTGCAGGTCGCCGTGGCAGCGGCGCACCCGCCCCTCTTCGGCCCGCCGGTCCAGGGTGGCGGCCAGGCGGCCGGCCAGGCGGTGGATACGGGCGACCAGGCTTTGGGCCGCGCCGGCGTCGAGAATGCCGCTGTCGTCCCGGCGGAAGGTATCGGCGATGCCGTCGATGATGGTTCTCAGCCCCGATGCGCCGCCGAACCCGGTGACCGGTTGCGCTTCGCCGTGGAACCGGGCGATGGACGCGGCCAGGGTTTCCATCAACCTGCGGTCCAGGCGCCCGCCCGCGTTTGACGAAACCTGGGCCATATGGTCGAACAGGGCCTCCTGTGCGAAGCGGGCCATTTCCACCAGCCAGTCCACCGCTTCGCCGTCGCCGCCCAGGCGCAGGCTCCCGTCCCCGGCCCGCACGACGGCGACCACGCCCCGGTAGAGCCCGGGCGCGGTGCGGCGGTTGGTTTCCACTTCCGCTTCAACGGCGGCGCGGCGCAGCTCGGGCGTGGAAAAATCCAGGTAGGGAAAGCGCACCGCCCGCTTCAGCTTGAAGGCCGACGGGCCGGCGAGGAAGACCCTGGAGATATGGGTTTCGAGGATCTCGGGCGCGGCGGCGCTTTTATCCAGCACACCCGGACGGGAAAGAAAGGCGACGACTTCATCCTGGCGGTCCATGACCTCTGTCCTTAGTGACCCCTGGCCTAAACAAGCCTCAGCCTTAGTCTTTGATTCTACACTATTTTCGCCCTGAATTGAAGGACAAAGCCGGGGGCTCGGCGCGCATGCTCCGACCCGCTCGGCATGAGGCCGGGGACGGCCGGAGCCTGATTCAAGACCTGGCCCCCGCGACACTTCAAAACCGGCCGGTTCGTGATATTGTCGCGGCGATCATGCGTACCGGGATCTTTGTATTCGCCATCGCCGTTCTGGCCGCCGCCGGCGCCAAGGCCGCCGATCCCTTGCCGATTTTCGATACCCACATGCATTACAACCAGTCTGCGCGCGGTGCCTACGATACGGACGCGATCCTGGAAAAGATGAAAGCCGCCGGCGTCGCCGGGGCCCTGGTTTCCAGCACCCCCGATGACGGAACCCTCGCCTTGTTCGACGCCGCGCCGGACCGGATCGTGCCCGGTTTTCGGCCCTACCGCACCCCGGTGGACAAAGGGTCCTGGTACAAGAACGACGATGTATTGGCTTATGCGGAGAGACAATTCGCGGCGAGCCCTTACCGGACCTTCGGCGAGGTTCATATCCACCGCCCCGAGAACCTGCGAACGGCGCAAATGGCGCGGTACCTGGAACTGATCGTTCGGCGCGACGTGGTGCTTCACCTTCATACCAGCGGCGCGGTGGTGGATGGGCTGTTTTCCATCCAGCCGAACCTGCGCGTTCTGTGGGCCCACGCCGGGTTCTCCGAACCCCCCGATGTGATTGGCCGTTTGATGGACAGGCACAAGAACCTGTGGGCCGGCCTGTCCTATCGGGCCGAAGACATCATGCTGGAAGATACCCTGGATCCCGCCTGGCGCGAGCTTCTGATCCGTCACGCCGACCGCTTCACCATCGGCACAGATGCGTGGACGAACGGGCGCTGGGCCGGTTACCAGGGCCTGATCGACGATCACCGCATTTGGCTGGCCGATCTGCCGGCGAAGGCGGCGCGCGCCATCGCCCACGAAAACGCCGAACGGCTCTTCCCTCCCTTGAAGGCCCGGTGATTGCCGCCTCGGGCCGTTTGCCCTTATACCAGTTTGCATTGATCAGAACCCATGAGCCCATTCTCTGAGGCCGATTGACATTATTCTCCACGGCTGATCGATTAGAGCGCCCTGTGAATAGGCTGAATCGATAAAGGGGATTCCCAAGGGTCGGTAACTATGATTCAAGATGTTGGCTGGAGAAGGAGGCCGGCATGGAATGGGAAGAGCATGTTCACAGGATTTACGCGACCGTGTGATTGATGCGGTTG
>JAJRSS010000134.1 GCA_024278615.1 Alphaproteobacteria bacterium | reverse complement strand
GGGATCGGGTTCCTGGACCACATGCTGGAACAGCTTTCCCGCCACAGCCTGATGGACCTGGAGGTCAGCGCCAAGGGGGACCTGCACATCGATTTCCACCACACCACCGAAGATACGGGCCTGGCCATCGGCGAGGCCGTCTGCAAGGCGCTCGGCGACCGCAAGGGCATCCGGCGGTTCGGCCAAGCCGTGTCGCCGATGGACGAAACCCTGTCCCGGGTGATCCTGGATGCGTCCATGCGCCCTTTCCTGGTGTGGAAGGTGCAATTCGACCGGCCCAAGCTGGGGGAAATGGATACGGAACTGTTCCGGGAATGGTTCCAGGCCTTCGCCCAGTCCGCCGGCATGACCCTGCACGTGGAGAACCTGTACGGCGGCAACAACCACCACATCGTCGAATCCTGCTACAAGGGCCTGGCCCGGGCGCTGCGCCAGGCGGTGGAAATCGATCCCCGCAAAAGCGGCGAAATCCCCTCCACCAAGGGGGTGCTGGGCGGCTCCCTGTAACGTGCCCGTTTCCTGACCCCGGGGTTGAACCATGGCCGTCTATGCCGTTTATTACCGATCGCCGGGTCATGACGCCGCCGAAAGGCCCGGCGGCATGGTGCTGATCAAGGATGGGCTCTGCTGGCCGGCGTTCCTGTTCACCGTGGTGTGGGCGCTGTGGAACCGGTTGTGGTGGGTGGCCCTGGGGCTGGTGGCCGCCAACGGGGCCGTGGCCTTGATCCCGCCGGCGACGGGCCTTGACCCGGCCGGACAGGCGGTTATCTCCCTGGGCTTCATGGTGATGGTGGGTTACGGGGCGGCGGGCCTTCGCGGCTGGAGCCTGGAGCGCCGGGGTTACGCCCTCACCGACCTGGTATCGGGACACGGACTGGAAGAGGCCGAAAGGAATTTTCTCATCGACCGGCCCGATATCACCCGGACGTTGCTCGGCGGCGAAAAGCGGGATCATCAAGCGCCGCAACCGGCGACACAATCGGTCCTGGGGGCGGCCCCGGCAGCGGCGCGGGGGGCGGAAACACCACCATGAACGTCGCCATCATCGATTACGGTTCGGGCAACCTGCGCTCGGCGGCCAAGGCGTTTGAACGGGCCATCGCCGAGGCGAACCTGAATTTTTCGGTCACGGTCACCGCCCGCCCGGACGAAGTGGCGGCGGCCGGGCGCATCGTGCTGCCCGGCGTCGGCGCCTTCGCCGATTGCATGCGGGGCCTGACCTCCCTCGCCGGCATGACCGAGGCCCTGGATGAAGCGGTGCGGCGAAAGGCCCGGCCCTTCCTGGGCGTCTGCGTCGGCATGCAACTGATGGCCGGGCGGGGCCTGGAACACGGCGATCATGCCGGATTGGGCTGGGTACCGGGCCAGGTGTCGCGCCTGGAGCCGGCGGACGGCTCCCTGAAAATCCCCCACATGGGATGGAACGACCTGCGAATACCACCGGACCAGGCCGCGGGCCAGGCCGCAGGTCTGGCCGCCGGGCACCCCGTCCTCGCCGGTATCCGTACCGGGGATCACGCCTATTTCGTTCATTCCTATGGGTTTTCCTGCACCGAACCGGCCCACCGGCTGGCGACCGTGGACTACGGCGGGCCGGTGACGGCGGTGATCGGACGTGACAATATGGTGGGAACCCAGTTCCACCCTGAAAAAAGCCAGGCCACGGGCCTCAGGCTGATTACCAATTTCCTGAAATGGCGGCCCTGAAGTGAAGCCGGCGTATCGAAAAACGAGGATTGCCAAAAGGATTGCCTGAATGATTTTCTTTCCCGCCATCGACCTGAAGGACGGAAAATGCGTGCGCCTGCTGCGGGGCGACATGAATACCGCCCAGGTGTACAACAAGGACCCGGCCGGCCAGGCCCGGGCCTTCGCCGACGCCGGCTGCAAATGGCTGCACGTGGTCGACCTCAACGGCGCCTTCGAGGGCCAGTCGGTCAACGGTGACGCGATCCGCTCGATCCTCGATGCGGTGGACATCCCGATCCAGCTGGGCGGCGGCATCCGCGGCCTGGAGACCATCGGGACCTGGCTCGACGCCGGGGTCGGCCGGGTCATCCTGGGCACCGCCGCGGTCAGCGATCCTAACCTGGTGCGCGAAGCCTGCCGGCGGTTTCCGGGCAGGATCGCCATCGGCATCGACGCCAACAAGGAATTTGTCGCCGTCGAAGGCTGGGCGGCGGTTTCGGAAATCACGCCTTTCGAGGTCGCCGACAGCTTCCGCGACGCCGGCCTCGCCGCCATCATCTATACGGACATCAGCCGCGACGGCGCCATGGAGGGGCCCAATATGGACGCCACCCTGATGCTGGCCGAATCCATTTCCGTGCCGGTGATCGCCTCGGGCGGGGTATCGTCCATGGACGATATCCGCACCCTCAAATCGGTCGGCGGCGACGTGCTGGCCGGGGTCATCAGCGGCCGGGCGGTCTATGACGGGGAGGTGGACCCCGCCCTGGCGACGGCGCTGTTGGCCGGGGACAGCTAGGCGAGGATAAGGGAAAAATGCTCAAGGTCCGCATCATACCCTGTTTGGACGTGCAGGACGGCCGCGTCGTCAAGGGCGTCAACTTCGTCAATCTGGTGGACGCCGGCGATCCCGTCGAACAGGC
>JAJRSS010000133.1 GCA_024278615.1 Alphaproteobacteria bacterium | reverse complement strand
TAGGAGGCCAGCGCCAGGAAAAAGGCGGCGGCCAGCGTCATCAAGGCCAGGCCGGCGCCTTCCTTGAGGCGGCGCTTGATGAACGCCACCATGCCCGGGGGCAACAGGGGGACTTTGGTGGAATCGATGATGGTTCGGGCCATGGTAAATTTCTAGGGTCGGTAAAGTTAACAAAACCTTAACGGCGCGGCGGCCCGCCGTTTTCCCGGGTGGCGGCGAAGCAAAGTGAATCGGGCGTGCCGCGCGCCGACCGGTGGCCGACCAATATATTGACATAAAAAAAGACGCACCACCCAAATAGTGGGTGATGCGTCCCGCTCAAGGTCGCCCCGCCCGGAGGAATTTTCTCCCGGGCGGGGGTGATATTTAATGGACGGTTTCACCGTGCAGGTTGATGTCCAGCCCGCCGATTTCGGTTTCCTCGTCGACCCGCAGTCCCATGAAGGCGCCGATGATCTTGAGCAAAACCAGGGTCGCGATGCCGCTGTAGATTATGGTGGCGCCGATTCCCGTGATCTGCGTTAAAACCTGCCCGGCGTTGCCTTCAAGCATGCCGGGGGTGCCGCCGATGGCCTCGACGGCGAAGACGCCGGTCAGCACCGCGCCGACGGTTCCGCCGACGCCGTGGACGCCGAAGGCGTCCAGGGAATCATCGTAGCCGATCCAGTTTTTAAGTGTTGTCGCGCCCCAGAAACACACGACCCCGGCGATCAGGCCGATAAACAGCGCGCCCATGGGATCGACGTAACCGGATGCGGGGGTGATCGCCACCAGCCCGGCGACGGCGCCGGAGATGATGCCGAGGACACTGGGCTTGCCCCGCGCCATCCACTCGGCGAACATCCATGCCAACGCGGCGGTGGCGGTGGCGACCTGGGTCACCGCCATGGCCATGCCGGCGGCGCCGTCGGCGGCGACCGCCGAACCGGCATTGAAACCGAACCAGCCGACCCACAACAGCGACGCTCCGATAACGCTGAGGGTCAGGTTGTGGGGGGCCATGTTTTCCGAGCCATAACCCTTGCGCTTGCCAAGGACGATGGCGGTGACCAGTCCGGCGATGCCGGCGTTGATGTGGACCACCGTTCCACCGGCGAAATCAAGCACGCCGGCCTCGCCGAGAAAGCCGCCGCCCCATACCCAGTGGGTAACCGGGGCATAGACAAGAATCATCCAGGCGCCGAGAAAGACCAGCATCGAGGAGAATTTCATGCGGTCGGCGAAGGCGCCGGTTATCAACGCCGGGGTGATGATGGCGAAGGTCATCTGAAAGGTCATGAATACCGATTCCGGGATGGTTCCGGACAGGCTGTCGACGCCGATGCCGCGCAAAAAGACCTGGTCCAGTCCGCCGACAAAGGCGTTAAAGTCGCCGCCGTCGGTAAAGGCCAGGGAATAGCCGATGACCATCCACAACACGGTCATCAGGCAGGTTACGGCAAAGCTCTGCATGACCGTGGCGAGGACGTTTTTCTTGCGCACCATGCCGCCGTAAAACAGCGCCAGGCCGGGAATGGTCATCATCAGCACCAGGGCCGTCGAGGTCAGCATCCAGGCGGTGTCGCCGGAGTCCAGCTTGGCCTCCTGGGCCAGCGCCGGTCCGGTGAAGAGCCCGGTTAAGAGCCCGGCGAAGAGCATGGTGGCCAGCGCGGCGCTTCCGGCCAGATGTGAATTGCAGCGCGAATTCGGGCGCGAATTCCGGGGTGTTGATTTCATTGTCGTCGCCTCCTTTATTACAGTGCGTCCTGGCCGGTTTCACCGGTGCGGATGCGGACCGCCCTGTCGATGCCGTAAACGAAGATTTTTCCATCGCCGATCTTGCCGGTGAAGGCGGCCTTGCAGATGGCCTCGACCGTTTGTTCCACCAGGTCGTCGCTGACGGCGATTTCCAGCTTCACCTTGGGCAGGAAATTCACCGTGTACTCGGCGCCCCGATAGATTTCCGCCTGCCCCTTCTGCCTGCCGAAGCCCTTGACCTCGGTGACGGTCATGCCTTCGACGCCCAGCTCCGACAGCGCCTGGCGTACGTCGTCCAGCTTGAACGGCTTGACGACGGCCATGATCAGCTTCATTCCCATGTTCCTTTTTCCCGTGATCGTCTTGTTAAGGCCGCCATTTAACGGGCCCGGCGGCCGGTTCCCATTCGGCCTCTCGCTGTTTCACGAACCTGGCATTTCAAGAACCGGGCCAGTTTCGCGGCGGCGGCCGTAAAAGGCGGGGAATCAATACATTAGGCGAATCTAATCCACCCTCGGCGGGGGGAGGGCTTTTTCAGTATCGCTTATAATTTAAGCGGTTAATTTTTTTGTGATTAAATATTATACATTTTCCCGGAAAATCCGAACTGGACATCGGGGCAACGCCGGTAAATGGTGTGGCGATGACTATAAATCCCGGAAAATTAAGCAATTCAGCTAAATCGGCGAAGGCGCCCTTCGCCGATGTCGACGCCGACGCGCTGATCATCGGTGGCGGCATGGTTGGGGGCACCCTGGCCCTGGCCCTGGCCCAAGGGGGGCTTGGCGTCGCCCTGGTCGACCAGGCGGACCCCCAGGCCCTGCTGGCGGCGGAATTCGACGGCCGGGCCTCGGCCATCGCCCTCGGCTCGAAACGGGTGCTGGAAGGGCTGGGCCTGTGGTCCCTGCTGGAAGACGGCGCGGCGGCCATCGACGATATCCGGGTGTCGGACGGCGATTCCCTGTTCTTCCTTCATTACAACCACCGGGATACGGGGCCGGATTCAGGGGACGAGCCCTTCGGCCACATGGTGGAAAACCGCAACTTGCGCAAGGCCCTGGCCACCCGCCTGCCCCATGCTCCCGGGGTCGCCCTTTTGGCGCCGGCGGCGGTGGTCGAGCGCCAGCGGGAAGACAACGGCGTTGCCGCGGTGCTGGAAGACGGGCGCCGCATCACCGCCAGGCTGATGATTGGCGCCGAAGGGCGCAAGTCCCCCACCCGGGAACATGCCGGCATACGGCTGACCAGTTGGTCTTACGGACAGACCGCCATCGTCTGCACCGTGGCCCACGAAAAACCGCACCGGAATGTCGCCCAGGAACGCTTCCTGCCCGCCGGCCCCTTCGCCATCCTGCCCCTGACCGGCAACCGGTCTTCCATCGTCTGGACCGAAAGGTCCAGCCTGGCGCCGGCGATCATGGCCCTGGACGAAAAGGAATTACTTCAGGAACTGAAACGCCGCTTCGGCGATTTTCTGGGGGAACTGGAAGTTGTCGGCCGCCGCTGGGCCCATCCCCTTTCCTTGCAGTTCGCCGAGAAAACCATCGGTCAACGGCTGGCCCTGGTGGGCGACGCCGCCCACGGCATGCACCCCATCGCCGGCCAGGGCCTGAACATGGGCCTGCGCGACGTCGCCGCCCTGGCCCAGGTGCTGGTCGACACCCACCGGCTGGGCCTGGACATCGGCTCGGGCGCGGCGCTGGAACGCTACCAGCGCTGGCGGCGCTTCGACAACACCCTGATGCTGGCCGCCACCGACGGCCTCAACCGGTTGTTTTCCAATTCCATCCAGCCCCTGCGGCTGGCCCGCGACTTGGGCCTCGCCGCCGTCAACCGCCTGGGCCCGGTGAAGCGCCTTTTCATGCGCCAGGCCATGGGCCTTTCCGGCGACCTGCCCCGGCTCATGCGCGGCCAGGAATTGTAGAAGGGGTTATAGAAGGGGTTTTGATTCCCGCCGCTCCCTTACGGGTCGCGGCCCTCCTTTTGATTCCCGCCGCTCCCTTACGGGTCGCGGCTGAGGCCCTTCTCTTCCAGGATCTTCAGGTAGGCGTCCCAGTTTCGCTCCTGGTTTTGGCCCAGCTCATAAAGGGTGTCCCAGGAATAAAGCCCGGTATCGTGCATGTCGTCGAACCTGATGCGAATGGCGTAATTGCCCACCGGTTCGACCTCCATGATGCCCACGTGGCGCCGCCCGGCGATGATCGTCTTTTGCCCCGGGCCATGGCCCTGCACTTCCGCCGATGGGCTTTCCACCCGCAGGTATTCGGCCGGCAGGCGGAAGCTCCCGCCGCCTTCGAAATCCACCTCCAGCACCTTTTCTTCTTTCCTGAGCCGGATTTCCGTCGGCCGGTGGGCGGGGGCGAAGTCCTTTTTGGGTGAACCGTTCATGGGGGTTGCGCCTTTTCGGTTGCGGCGGGTGTTTCGTTCGGCGGCGACTAATTAAGGGGCCTGGCCTCGTCGGCCAGCATGATGGGAATGCCGTCGCGGATGGGATAGGCCAGCTTGGCCTGATCGCTGATCAGTTCCTGGGCGGCCGCGTCGTACCGCAACGGCCCCTTGGTCAGGGGGCAAACCAGAATTTCAAGCAGCTTGGGATCGACGGTGTTTTCGTTCATGGCCTTCACCCGTATTGAACTATGTGGTTGCCGCCCCGGGGCTTTCCAGCCGGGGCCGCGTCTTTCGGGGCTCCGCGGGGCCGGCCCATGGAAGCGCTCATGAAAACAGCATGATCGATAGTTTGCGGCGTCCCTGGACGGCGATCTCGTCGGCGAACCCCAGGGCGTCGAAAATTTTCAGCAGTTGCAGGCGGGCGGCTTCATCGTTCCACTGCTTGTCCCGGCGCATCAGTTCCAGAAGCTGATCCACCGCTTCGCCGTTCTCGCCGGCGGCGGAAAGGGCCAGGGCCAAGTCAAACCGCGTTTGGTGGTCGTTTTCATCTGCCGCCAGCTTTTTTTTCAACTCGGCCACGTCGCCGGCGTCACTCCCCGCTTCCGCCAGTTCCAGGGCGGCCAGGGCCGCCGCCACTTCCGGCGCCTTCTTTACTTCATCGGGCAGGTTCGAGGCTATCTCGCGGGCCGCTTCCAGCTCGCCGGCGGCCGTGGCGGCGCGAAGAACGCCGGCATTGGCGCCCGGGTGGGCCGGGTCCTGGGCCAGGATCTGGCCGTAGATGGCCTCGGCGGTGGCGGCGTCGCCGGCCTGGGCCGCCTGGGCCGCCTGTTCCAGGGCCCGGTCCAGGGGCGATTGCCGGTCCTTGGTCAGGCGGTCGATGAAGGCGCGGACCTGGCTTTCCGATTGGGCGCCAACGAAGCCGTCCACGGGCTGGCCATCGACGAAACCGTAAACGGCGGGAATGGACTGCACCCGCATCTGGGCCGCGAGGTCCTGGTTTTCGTCTACGTTGACCTTGACCAGCCGCACCCGCCCGCCGGCCTGGGTCACCAGCTTTTCGATCAACGGTCCCAACTGCTTGCACGGGCCGCACCAGGGGGCCCAGAAATCGACGATTACCGGTCCCTGGGCCGACGCCTCGATCACATCGACCGCGAAACGGGCGGTGTCGCTTTCCTTGATCAGGGCGCCGCCGCCCCCCCCGCCCCTGTTCTGGCCGCCGTCTCGGGGGGTGGTCGAGCCGTCCGGGTTGAGGGTGAATTCCATGGTTTGACCGCCGTTTATGAAAATTCGGGTTCCGAATGCTTAAATGGCCGTTTTCGTCCCGTCCCGCAAGGGTCCGTTGGCATTAATCGCCGGCTTGCTTCGGGCCGGGCCG
>JAJRSS010000132.1 GCA_024278615.1 Alphaproteobacteria bacterium | reverse complement strand
GGCATGCGCCAGCGCCTTGGCCTGGCCCAGGCCCTGCTCGGCGAACCGCGCCTGCTGCTGCTCGACGAGCCGACCACCGGCCTGGATCCGAACCTGCGTCAAGCCTTCTACGAGATCATCCGCGAGCTTTGCGCCGGCGGCGCCTCGGTGGTCCTGTCGTCGCATATCCTGACGGAACTTGAAGCCCGCACCGACCGGGTGGCGATTATGAACCAGGGACGGCTGGCCGCCTGCGACACCCTGGATGCGCTTCGCGGCCAGGCCGGGCTTGCCGTGCGCATCCGGCTTCGGGTCAGGCGGGGGGACGCGGCGGCCGTTGCCTCGCGCCTGCGGAGTTCCGCCGAACTGGCCAGCGTCAACGGGCAATACGTGGACCTGGCCTGTGGTCTTGGCGATAAGATGATGGTGCTGCGCGACATCGTGGCGCTGGGCACGGATGTCGGCGACGTGGAGATCGTGCCGCCGACCCTTGATGAGGTCTATAACCACTTTTGCCTGGGGGAGGACCGGCCTTGAACGCCATCGCGATCCTCACCCGGAAGGAAATTCAACGCGGCATCCGCAACCGCTGGGTCGTCGCCACAACGCTGCTGATGCTGGCCCTGTCCTTATCCATCGCCTTCCTCGGCAGCGCGCCGACGGGCACCATCGGCGCGGCACGGCTCAGCGTCACCGTGGTCAGCCTGTCCAGCCTGACCATCTTTCTGATTCCGCTAATCGCCCTGATGCTGTCCTACGACGCGGTAATCGGCGAGGTCGAGAACGGCACCATGCTCCTGTTGCTGACCTATCCGGTGGCGCGTTGGCAGGTCATCGCCGGAAAATTCCTGGGTCATACGGCGATCCTGGCCGTGGCCACCGCTATCGGTTACGGGGCCGCCGGCATCGCCGTCGGACTGGCCGAGGGAGGGACCGAGACCGCCGTCTGGCTTTCGCTCGCCACCATGACCGGCTCGTCGGTGACGCTGGGGGCAGCGTTTCTGGCGCTCGGCTACCTGATCAGCGTGATCGTCCGGGAGCGCGGCACCGCGGCCGGCCTCGCCGTCGCCGTCTGGCTGCTCTTCGTTCTGTTGTTCGACATGGGCCTGCTGGGCGTTCTGGTCGCCGACAAGGGCGCCACCCTGAAGGCCGATGCCGTCAACTTGCTGATGATGCTCAATCCGGCCGACATCTATCGCTTGCTCAACCTGACCACATCGCCGGATATCGCGGCGCTTTCCGGCATGGCGTCGCTGGGCGGCAAGGGGATATTGCCGGCTGGTGTATTGATCTCCGCCCTGACGGCCTGGATCGCGGTTCCGCTGGGACTGGCGGCGCTGATCTTCCGAAGGAGAGAGATATGACGATACGCGTACCGGCGATCGCCGCGTCATGTCTGTGCGCCGTTCTGGTTACCGCCTGCGGTGAGCCCGAGGTCGCCGAGGCGCCACCGCCCCAGGATCCGACGCGCGCCGCGATCGGCTATTACTGCAGCATGACCATTGTCGATCATCCGGGCCCGAAGGGGCAAGTTCACCTGGAAGGAAAGAAGCAGCCGCTTTGGTTCAGTTCCGTTCGCGACACCATTGCCTTTACCATGCTGCCCGAGGAAGCCAAGAACATCACCGCTATCTATGTCAACGACATGGGCCGCGCCAAGACCTGGAAAAAGCCGGAAACCAACACCTGGATCCGTGCCCGATCGGCCTGGTACGTCATCGGCTCGACCCGCCGCGGCGGCATGGGAGCACCGGAAGCCGTCCCCTTTGGCGACAAGGACAAGGCCCAGTCCTTCGCCGGCGAGCATGGTGGCCGGGTCGTCGCCTTCGAGGATATACCGCGCGAGGCCATTCTCGGTGATGCCAACGACGGTTCCAACCCAATGACGCGCCAAAGCCCCGCGACGGCCGGGAATGGCGTTTCCGAAATGAAGCATGGGGAGCGTACGCAATGACCGGTTCCTGGACTCGCCGGCGGTTTATCGCCGTCTCCGCGGCCGCGCTCGGCCTGGGCCTGGCGGCCAGGGGCGGACATGCCAAGACGCCGGTCCGGCGCTGGCGCGGTATCGCGCTGGGGGCGGATGCCGAACTAACGCTTCACCATCCCGACCCCGCCCGGGCCGACGAGATCATCGGCGCCTGCATGGCCGAAGTCCGGCGTTTGGAAAATGTCTTCAGCTTGTTCCAGCCAAATTCGGCACTGGCGCGCCTCAACCGAGGTGGCCGGCTGCCGGCGCCGCCGCAGGAACTGGTTTATCTGCTGAGCCGCGCCCAGGACTTCGCCGAAGCTACGGGGGGCGCCTTCGACGTCACCGTCCAGCCCCTGTGGCGGCTTTACGCCGAACATTTCGCCCGGCCCGGCGCCGATCCGGCGGGGCCGTCCGTCGAGGCGGTCGGCAATGCCCGCGCACGGGTCGGTTTCCGGAACCTTCGTATCGATGCCCAGGAAATCGCCTTTGCCCGGCCGGGGATGGCGGTAACCTTGAACGGAATCGCCCAGGGCTACGTCACCGACCGCGTCGCCGGCCTGCTGCGCGGTTTCGGCATGACGGATGTGCTGGTCAACATGGGCGAGACACGGGCCCTCGGCGGGCATCCCGACGGACGCCCCTGGCGGATCGGCCTGGAAAATCCTGGGTTGCCCGGAACACTGTCCAGAGAGATCGCCCTCCGCGACGCCGCCATCGCCACTTCCGGTGGCTATGGATTCGTCTTTGCGCCAGGCGGCCGCCTCCACCATATCCTCGACCCGCGGACCGGTGTCAGCCCGGCCCGTTGGCGCCGGATCTCGGTGATCGCCGCCGAAGCCACAACGGCGGACGCGCTATCGACCGCGACAATGATGCTGGCGGGCGATCAGGTCGCGGAACTTTGCCGGCTCTACAACGCGGATACGATTGCCTTGGATGATCGCGGGAAGGAGGCCTTCTTCGTGGGAAGCTAGAGCGGCGTCGTCAGGTTATGCCGTCCCCCATTGAATGAAACTCATTTAACGGGCGCCCAAGCGGTGCCCGGCATGGCGGCTGCTTCCTCCGCGCCGCGGCTTGGAACTCGCTTCTCTGAGGCATTCACGCTATCCTTTCGCCTTTCGGGGCATTGCCGTCATCACGATCTATGATCGGAACCGGCACGGTATGAACGGCCGTTATTCATGGACTTTGGAAGCCGGCGCATATTGCGGCGCGGTCGCCGCCGTGGTGGCGATCGGCGCCGTTAATCTCTATTATCCCTTAGGTCCCGATCAGGCCATTATCTTTTATGGCTCCAAGTTGCTCGACCAGGGGGCGATTTATTACGCCGAATACTGGGACAACAAGCAGCCGGGGCTGTACGTTTTTTATCTTCTGGCGGGCCGCGCCTTCGGCTTTTCCGAATTCGGCATCCACTTGTTCGAACTGCTGTGGCTGCTGGCGTTCACGGCGGTGTTGATGGTAACGCTTCGCGGCGCCTTCCGGCTGCGTTGGCTGTCGGCCTTCGTGCCGGTGGCGACGATCGGCGTCTATTATGGCATGGCCGGCGAGAACCAACTGACTCAGCTCGAGTTCCTCGTCTCGTTGCCGCTGTTCGCCCAAGTCCTGTGCCTGCTCAAGTCTCACCGCCACCCACGGGCCATGCCGGCCCTGTATTTCGTCAGCGGCCTAATGGCGGGAGTAGCCGTGCTGTTCAAAATGCTGCTGGCGCCGCTTTGCGTCGGCCTGTGGCTGGTCGCGCTCGCTTACCAATTCAGGACGCATGGATTCGGTCTTGCCGCGCTGTTTGTCCGCGCCGTGCTGCCAGCCACACTGGGTGTGGCCCTGACCCTGGGCAGCGTCGTCCTGCTCTACGTCTATTGGGGCCATCTGGACGACCTGATCTGGAGCACACTCGTTTATCCACCGCAAGCCCTGGCGTCTTCCCCGCCCTCCAGCCCCAGCAGGCTGGTTTCCGCCGCCGGCTTTTTCCTTGCGGGATTCGCGCCCTGGGCCCTGTTCGCCCTCATTGCGGCGGTATCCTGGTTTCGGTCCCGGCGGGATCTGCTGGGCGCGCTGATGTTGACCTGGCTCGTCATCGGCGTCGTCCTCTTTTTCGTGCAGCGCTTTTCATGGTGGGAATACCATACCCTACTCGTTCTGTTTCCCGCCGGCTTGCTCGCCGTGTTGGGCATCGACAGACTGGTTGCATGGGCAAGCGGAGAAAACCGGGCCGGCGCCGCCCGGACAGCAGCATTCGCATTTGTGCTGGCCTTGTCGGCCAGTGCCAGCCTTACCGGCGGCTTGATCGAAAAAGCCAAGCCGCTGTTGGCGAACTCCGTGATTAAACCGATGGGCGTCGCGTATTATCAGGCGCAAGTCAGCGAACACTATGGGCTGATGCGGCGTGGGGTCCGATTCCTGAAATCGCCGGATGCACTGCCGGGCCCGGTCTACGCCTTCGGCAATGCCATGGTCCATGAATTCTCGGGCCGCGCTTCGGCGCACCGCACCGTGGGGTCATCGTGGGAATTCTTCCTGCCGGAACAGATCGATGACATTCTGCAAAGCCTGGACCGGCAACGGGTCCCCTATGTCTTCGTCGACCGTCAGGACACAAAACTTTTCTATCTTCGTCCCAAAGTCCGCGCATACCTGTTTGCGCGGTACACCCGTCATCAAACGGACGGCAGTGGCACTTGGTATATCCGCCGAGAACTTAAGGAAAAACGATCGGAAAAAGCGCCTTAGGGCGACCCACCGATGGGTCCTGCAAGGATAAAGGTGCTGCCCAGGGTTTCATGGTGGTAAACGGTTTGGACGCGACTTCGCAGGCGGTCGAGAATTCGGCGCCGTGGACTATTTTGATCTTTTGTTCGCGATTTGAAAAATTCATCGAAAAAAATAAGCCGTCCACCGCGGCGCCATGTCTCGGCCACCATTTCACCCAGCCGCCGCCTTTCAAACCCCCGGCCCACGGTGAAAATGGTGCTCATCCCCAAGTGGCCTTTCAATAGGGCCATTGCCGCCAATGGTGAAAATTGGGATCGGATCACCGCGATTCTTACCCGGCTGCGATACCGCAAAGTCTCCGCCAATCCCACGTTGTCCGTAATAATGACCAGGTCGTCGGGACCCGCCTGCTTGACGATCCATGCGCTTTTGACCAAGTCGTACTCGGTTGCCGGGTCCCGGACCAATGCCATGCCGCCGATGGCGTTGTGGGCCAGCATCAGGCCGACCAAGGCCGCCAGCAGCCTGCCCCCCCTTTGATCCCGCAAGCAGGGCTCGACCAGCAGCGGGCCCAAAAGAAGAAACAGCGGCAACAGGACCATGATCCAGGCCTCGATTCCAGCCGGATTGAGCCGCCCGACCATGGCCGAATAGACCGCAAGCCAAAGGACGCAAACGGCCACGCGCCGTTCCCGCAGCCGATGCCAAGGCCAGGGCCGCGCCGCCAGGATTACACCAGCCAGGACGGCGGCCAAGGCCGGTAATATCGCCAAGGGCGCGTAGATCCATTTTCCGGCTTGACGGGCCGTGAATATCTCTTCGTCGATCACATTGGACGGAAAAACGCGCTGGACAAGATCCGCCGCCCAATCCATGCCGAAAATCCAGTTCGCCGAGAGCAGGTCGTGGGAAAAGGCGAAAGCGGACTTGATGACCGACACGATGACGACCCGCCCCGTCAACGCCGGCACCATGAATTCGTTGGAACGTTGCCTTAAAAAAACGGCCATCGTGTCGATGGTGAGCGGCGATTCCTGTGACGCTAGGTAGCCGGCGACATACCCGGCGACGACGACCGATGCGCCGAAACCCGTATAGGCGATCAACCGGGAGAGCCGGTCCCGCCGCAGAAGCAACAGGGGAAGGACGAAAAAAAGCGGAACCACGTTGGGTTGATATAAAAGCACCGCCAAGCCGGCGAATACGCCCACGGGCAGCACCCGCCGCCATCCGCCGTCATCCCGTTCTTCCACCCCAATCAGAAGATAAAACACCCAGACAACCAGCAAAAGCGCCGGCACATAGACGTCGGCTTCGGCGGAATAGCGCCAGAACCCGTGGGTTACCCCCATGGCCATGGTGGTGATTAGCGCGCCGGCGTGGCTTAAATCGAACCCCTGGGCCAGCACCCGGACCATTACGATAAGAAACAGGGCGGCGCTGAACACGGCCACCGCCTTCATTAAAAAAAGCCCCGAAACCGGCAATCCCATTCCGCTGGCACCCAGATACAGCAGACGCATGAGCATGTGGTACAGCATCAGCCGGGGATCGGAGATATCGGTCAGGGGGAAATTCTCGGCCCGGTAGGCGAAGGCGTAGGCATCGTCGGTTTCAGCCAGGTTGCCGGCCGCCGTCAGCCCATAAAAGGCCGCCAGCAAGAAAAACACCGGCACCGTAACCCGAGGGTTTCCCGAGACCAGCGCCCTGGATACGCGGCCCGTCCACGCACCCACGGCGGCGTTCATGGTTTCCCTCCCCGGGGGCCAGCAGGGGTAAAACGTGGGGTGACCAGGGGAAGTCCGCCTGCCGATTCCACCGCCGCCGCGAATTGGCCCAGCGGAAGGACGGTAAAGAAGCGGCGGTAGTCAGCGATAATTTTATCCAGCAACTCGATTTTTTCCACTGATTGTCGCTTCATGCCGGGAAGGAAACCGAGGCCGCTTACGTCATCGCAACCCAGGAAATCGGTGGCGTGGAGAAGCAGGGACGGCCCGACGCCAGTAGCCCGGCACAGGCGTAGCGCAAACAGAAAATATGAACGCGCCAGCCGGGTAGAAAAACCGGCAAGGAAATTCAGGTAGGTCAAATGAATTGGCAGCCTGAGGACCGGCATGGTGGTAACCGGTACTTCCAGCAGCGATCCCTCCGCCAATTCCCACCGATAGGGGGCGAGCGGGCGGGCGCCGTCCCGCAGGCCATCGAACAAGGACCCCCGCCGGGCGCCGTCCCGCGCCGCCGGCGATGACGTAAAGCGTTGGTAAGCGCCGGCCAAAGGGGTCAGGTAGGTGGGAAAAGTGGTCGCGTCATACCGGTATCCGCGTTTTTGCAGGATTTCGAGCGCCGCTTGGCTCAGCTTATAGGCTGGGCCCCGGAACCCTGCCGGGCACTGGCCCGTCGCGCGCTCAATGGCGATTTCGGCGCGCGCGATTTCTTCGGCGATTCGCCCTGGCCCAAGGATATTGAAGTCGGGCTCGTGCCCGTAGGTATGGTTGCCCGCTTCGTGCCCGTCATTGGCTATTTGCGCCAGCACTTCCCGGTGGGCGTCCTGGTCGGCGTCCCGGCCGACAATAAAAAACGTAATCGCCATTTTCCGCGCACGAAAAAATTCCAAAATCCGTGGCACCGCCAAATTGAGGTACGACGGGTATTCCTTCCATGCTTGCCGGCCATGAGACCGCAAATAGGTCCACTGGTTGTCCAGGTCCAGCGACAAGGCGGCCGGGGGCGCGGTGGAATTCATCACCGTAGCGGCCGGTCCGCCGCCAGCAGGCGTTCCGCTGCTTTGTTGGCGAGGCCAACGGTCTCATTTACGCTGAGGGCTCCATTGATGATATGGGCCGAGTTTACAATCGAAAGTCCAGGCACCGAAGTGGTCATGGGCGGCAGATGGCTGGAATAGTTCAGGGTCGACAAGGCCAGGACATGCCGGGTTCGTGAGATCCGGAATACCGCGATATCGCCGGGCCGAAGTTCCGGGAACATGCGCAGGAGCCCGGATCGAAATTCCTCCTCCACGGCATCATCGGCTTGTTCGAAAAACGGATCGTCCGACGGCAGGTACCTGGGAAGGTACACCAGGTATTGGCCGCCGGTTTCTTTCCCGTCGATCAGCGAAGACATCTCGATAACGGCGGTAAAAGGAATGGTTTCGTCCGTTATGTAAGTGAGGTACGCCCCTCCCAGCGGCTTTTTCAGCAGCAACGACGCACAGACAACGCCTTGGTACGAAATGTCTTTCAACCGCGTTCTTTCATCGTCGGATAAATCCGTACAAACCCTGGCCGCCAATGGCGTGGCGAAGGTAACGGCTATGCGGTCAAAATCGAACCCGCCTTTATCCGTTTGCACGCGAAGGGTGGCGCCGGCCCGGCGTATTTCGGTTACCGGGTGCCCGGCTTTGACCCGCACGCCGTTGCGTTCGATAAGCCGGCCAAGGGCCGTTACAATTCTTCCGTATCCGCCGGGAACATATCCGAACATCTCGGTTTTCAGCCCTCCCCTCCGCGCCGCATAGAAGCGGCGGATGACCGCCCAAATGAAAGCCGCCGATACCCTGGAATGGTTGGTCCCGAGTTTGGCGCGCAGCAGGGGTTGCCAAAGCTTGTCGAAAGTGCGGCGGCCCGAAAGCCTGACCAGCCATTCTTCGACCGGATATTTTTCCAACGCCCTTCCGTTCTCGATCCTGGAGCCATAGAGAATGGTCATCGCCAGGCGGGCCTTGTCCAGCCATCCCAGTTGGGGTAGCCGAAGGAAATCAACCGCGTTGTTCAGCGGATACAGCCCGCTTCCCGTAAAAAAATTCGTTCGCGTCACGCGCCATTGAATTTCACGCTCCAGGTCCAATTCAGCCAGCAAGGAGCGCAGGTTGAAATCGGACAGCAGGGTGACGTGGTAATAGCGGTCCCAAACGACGCCCCCCACTTCCCAGGCCGAGGTCAGGCCGCCGAGGTCGGGCGACCCTTCGACAAGCGTCACCCGATGCCCGGCCTGAGCCAGGCGGTGCGCCAAGGTCAGCCCCAGCATGCCGCCACCAAGGACCCCCCAATGGGCCGGTTTGTCCTTCGGTTCAGGCATTGCCCTGTTCCCGGTGGCGTTTTGAATCCATCGGCAGCCCCAGCCACCTTGCCGCCGCCAACCGGATGATCAGCCGCAGGTGATCGATGGTCGTCTTCAGCGTATTGATCTTCGAGTGCCCGAGAAGACGGACATCAAGCACGGCGGGACATTCGACAACCCGGTACCCCGCCAGGTCCAGTCGGCCAAGAATTTCCGTAATTCCCGAGAATCCTTCATTGTTCAGGGTCATGCCGGCGACGGTGGAACGGCGATAAACCCGAAAACAACTGGTATAGCTTGAAAATTTCTGGCGCATGACCCGCCGGTAAAGAAAGGCGGCGCCGTGGGAAAGGGCCAACCTCCACGCCGGCACATTGACCGCTTTTCCCATCCGGTGCATGGGCGACGTGATCACCATATCGACACCGTCCGCCATCATCGGCAGCATGGTCGCCAACTGTTGGGGATTGAACGTGCAGTCGGCGTCGATAACCGCCACCAGTTCGGTATCGGCGTTTTCGATTCCCGTCAACGACGCGGCCGCCACTCCCCTGTTTTCCTGGTGACGAATGACCCTGCAATCCTTACGGGCCGCGAACCGCGCCTTGAGCTCCTCTAGGGTATCATCGCCGCTGCCATCATCAACAAAAATGAATCTCAGGTCGTAGACCTCACCCAGCGAGGCAAGGAACTGGTCCAAGGTCGTTTCAAGGTAGGTCAGGGTCGATACTTCGTTGTAGCAGGGGATGACGACGGTCACCGGCGTTCGTATCCGTGGCAGCGATGCCCCGGGCGCCTCCCGGTTCGAATGGCGGCCGGCCGCGGTGGGTTGTTGGGTCAAAGGCTCCTGAACAACGCCAAGCCGATGGGCGATCGAAGTGAATTCATAGCTTTCCAGGTACCGGCGTATGCGGTCCGGCATGTGGGCCAAGTTACGGTAGTGGCGGATTTTCTGGATGGACGTGGCGGCGGTGATGCTGGGCTGTTCCACATCGAGTTCCCAAACGTGAAGATAGAACACGAACGGATCCGCCTTTTCCCGTGTCCATTTATCGATCGCCCAGCGCATTGGCCGATCGGGAAACTGGCGCAGGTAGTTGCCGCCCGAAATGGGCAGGGACCAGCCGGCCAACCGGCGGGTCGACGCCGGCACTTCCCACAACCCCCGCGACGCCGTTCCGTGACGGTGAAGGACGGAACGGTGAGGCTGGTCGGCGAACTGTCGGCCAATGGGGCACAAGCTGGAGTCGTAGACAAAACCCTCTTCCGCCAGCAGGTCCAATGCCCAAAGGTCGCGCGGGCCGATCCACCCCCTGCCGATGCGGAAACCAAGAACCGAAGCGCCCAAAGCCCCCTGTACCGCCTTCCTGGACCGGCGGACATCTTGACGAAACGTCTCCGGTGTCATCTCGCTAATGGAATAATGGAAATATCCCTGGCAGGCGATTTCGTGTCCGCGCTCCCTCACTTCGGCAATGATGTCCGGATGGCGCTCGGCGACCCAGCCACAGACGAAAAAAGTGGCCTGATTGCCTGTTTCCTCCAACAAATCGAGGATCGTCCGTGTGTTTTCTTCGGCCCGGGTTTCAAACCGGTCCCAACTGCTGCGCGGGATGAGGCGGCTGAAGGCGCCCACCTGATAGTAGTCCTCGATCAATATCGTAAGAATGTGGGACTTCGGCCCCACGGTTGGGAGGGCGGTCATCCCGCCGGCTGCTTCTGGGGATACCGCGCCTGCGAGACCCGCCGGGCGATGGCCTCGGCGATGCGCGGTCCGCTGTTTCCATCGCCAAAGGGGTTGTCGACGGGGCCAACCGATTGAACCCAGCTCCCGTCCTCGATGGCGCGTTCGAGTTCGTCCGCCAATTGGGCCGGCCCGCCATTGACCAGCCGCGCGATGCCGCAATCCATGACTTCCGGCCGTTCCGTCGCCCGGCGTAGAATCAACAGCGGCTTTCCCAGGCTGGGCGCTTCTTCCTGCAGGCCGCCGGAGTCCGACAACACCAGCCAAGCACGGGCAAACAGGTGTAGAAAATCAGGATAATCCAGAGGTTCCAGTAACCAGACCCTGGGAACACCGGAAACGACTTCTTCCGCCGCCCGCCGCACCGAAGGGTTGGGATGGAGCGGAAATACCAGCGCGGTGTCCTCGTGCCGTTCGACGAATGACCGGATCACCTGCAGGTTTTCCCTCATTCCCAGCCCGAAACTTTCCCGCCTGTGGTGGGTCAACAGCATGGTCCGGTAGCCATCCAATTCACTAAGCATGGGTTCCAGCGCGTGCGAAGGATTGCCCGTGGAACGGACCTCGTTGAGGGAATCGATGACTGGATTTCCGGAAAGAACAATGTCCCTGGGGGGGACTCCTTCGTGGACAAGCGTTTCCACGTTTCCTTTCGTAGGTGCAAAATGCAGCGTCGCCAGATGGGTAATCTGCCGCCGGTTGATTTCCTCCGGAAACGGATGCTCCGGATCGCCCGACCGCAGCCCCGCCTCGACGTGAGCAACCGCGATACCGCGCATTCGGGCCGCCAGCGCCCCGGCCAACGCCGTCGACGTGTCCCCCTGAACCAGCACCATGTCCGGGTTGACGGTTTCCAGGATCGGATCGAGCGCGCTGATCGTGCGCGCCAGCAACAGGTTGAGGGGTTGACCCGGCATCATGATGTCCAGGTCGTAATCGATAGGGATGGAAAAGGACCGAAGAAACGTGGGTAACAAGTCCGCCTGCTGGGATGAAGCGACCGTGATGGTGAGAATCCCCTGTTGGGCTTCCAGACCCCGAATAACCGGCGCCAATTTGATCACTTCGGGCCGGGTGCCAAACACGGCCATAACTGTTGCGTCCATCGCCGAATGAATCTGTCTCACGGGTCCATCGTCCGGTCAATCATCGTGCATACTATCGGCTTCAAGCACTCAAAACAGTCGTACTTCCGAAACAGAAACTAAATTGTAAAGATTAGGAACATTTTAGCGCTCAGGGTACAAAAAGCCCCCTGTTTCTGCCGATATGGTTCCCGGCCGGCGGGGAGAAAGCGATAAACTTAAGGAGCGCCCCTAAAAATACCGGGTCAGCCTGAGGGTAACGAAATCGTCGTTTCGGGTCCCGAAGGCGAACCCATCCTTCGGTACATAGGGCGAAAGTCGGCCTTCAAGTTCCATTTTCCAGTAATCGTTCAATCTGCGCTCCGCTTCCAGGGAAACGAAGGTTTCGCCCGTCACCCGGTCAACGAAGGCCCCCAACAGGGCTGTCGTATCCTTTTCGTCGTTGAGGGCAAGGCGAAGGGCGACAAATACGTCATTGTCGCTGACAACCGCCGGCGCCCGCGAGGCATTGCGGCCGTCGTAGGCGTATTCGGCCAGAAGGCCCAGATCGGCGTTCCCCCCGATTTGATAAAACGTATATTCGACCCCCGCCACGCCGGCGCCGAACCGGTTCCCATGGCCAGAACGGGTCATGGCTTCCAGCTTCCATAGCCAGGCATCCACCGTGTACTGGAGGTCCAGGCCGGTCTGGTCGATCAGGTCATAATGGGGGCGGAATACGACTCGCCCGCCGTCATTGGCCGGAATCAGGCGGGGCTCGCGGCTGGTGCCGTTGAAGTGGCTCAATCCCATGTCCAGATCGCCGAAAACCCGGGACCAGCGCGCGGCGAAATCGACGTGATATTCCTCGCTGCCTGCATCGAACGTCGGGTTATCCGTATCGACCGGATTGGGACCCCGCAACCGGGCCCGGGAGCCGGCAAAGGTTCGTTCCCGAAAGCCCGGCAGAACAAACAACTCCAGCATGCCCCAATCGTTTTCCAGGTTCAGGTTGATCAGGGGCTGCCCCAGCTTGTCTTCGCCATCGGTGTCTTCGACATTGTCCGTCTGATTGATGATATCGACAAGGTGAACCGATTCCGTGACTCCCCAGAAAACCTTTCCCACCCCGACCTGCAGATCCCAGCCTTTGCCCAGGCGCAGCCAGGTGGCCTCCCTGATATCCCCATGGGTGCGCTCGGGGTCGTCCGCGTCAAAACGCCAGAAGGGTCGGAACGTCAGCCGGTCATTACCCCGGTTCCATTGATAGACAACTTCCGGCTCCAGAACCAAAGACGGCGAAAAGACCGAATCATCCTGGCCCTGAAAGGACCGCGAACCGGGAAAAATTCTCGTTTCCGCCGCCACCGAGCCGGCCACGTCCCACTCCCCGGCGCGGGCGTCCATATTCGCAAGACCGGCGAGCGACGCCAAAAGTCCCCCCGCGACAATGGAAACCGATTTTCGAAGCATGAGGCTCATACGACTTTGTAGTGAAACGCCGACGCTCTGAGACTAAGGGGTTTTTTCCTGCTCCTCAACGCGATTGAGAAACCCCTCTCCTTGTAAACCGCAATCCCATGAATGCGAAGGGATTTACCGACAAGGATTTTGGCCAGCCGGCCGAAGGTGGGAACACATTGCCCGGTATTCAAGGGAATCGGCACGATTTAACCCCTCCTCGTCCCGCCCTACCGGACCCGATTCAGCCGGCCTTTCGAGAAATCCCCCTCGTCGAGTCCGCCCCTGAAACGGTGGTCCGAAAATTCAAGGGTCGTCTTCTTGCCGGTTTGGTGATTTACCATAAGCATCTTTCGGGCCCGCCAGTACTGGCCCAGATATTGTTTATAATCCTGGAAGACAAGCGTTTTCAAAAGCTCGCTTTTACGATCATAGTATTCAACCTTTTGAATCCTGTATTCCGCTTGATCCACCCAACTGACCTGGCGCGTATAACCCGAATTTTCATAGCGTGGAGTCCACTCGACGACAAAGCAGGTCAATGCTCCGCACGGCTCATCCCGAAGCCATTTATGAGCATACTTTCCCACTTCAAAGGACGTCATGTCTTCATAGGCGAATTCCGAGCCAACGAACGGCCCTGATTTATTGGCGGACGAAATACGCTTTACCCTTTTCAGGGCGGGCAGATAGAGCCACTGGTCATCGGGCTCCAGAATTTTCGTGAAGCTGAGGAAGGCCGTTCCCTTGACGTCCTTCGGGTAGTCGAAGATGGTCAGGCTCTTGTCGCCGGTATTTTCGGCGGGCATTTCAAGGGTGCGTATCCTCAATTCCCTGGTGCTGGATTCCCCGTTGCGATTGGTCAGCACCATCCGCAAGGTAACTTCGCTGTCGCCGAAACCCTGATCGCGCCGGTCCATCTCCATGGCGATTTCCAGGCCCTTTTGTTCGGAGCCCAAGGCTTCAACAGCCAGGCTGACCACCAAGATCAGCGGTAGAATGATAAACTTCACCATAGCGCTACTCCGCGATCGCCATTGATGGCTTGCGGCCACCATGATCCATTTCAGTCTTTGTTTCCCGGTCTTTATCGATAAGCAACAGGATGGCCGGCAGCAGAAGAAAATCGGCGGCCAGGGCGCAAACCAAGGTGATGGCCGTCAGCAAGCCCAGGCTCTGGTTTAATTCGAAGGCGGATAGAGAAAGAACGGCGAAACCGACAACCAGAATCGTGCTGGTCACCCAAAGGGCGGTGCCAACAGTGGTAAAAGCGTAACGTATGGCGCCTTCGGGGCTCTCACCGTGCTGGCGGCGGGCGCGGCGGTACTTGCTTAGAAAGTGTACGGTGGCGTCGACGATGATGCCTAAGCTGGTCGCCGCCACCACTGAAGACGCGACGCTGACCTGCCCTACCATCACCGCCCAGATTCCAAAGGCCATTACCGCCGGAACCAGGTTTGGGGCAAGGCTAACGAGCCCCAATTTAAGGCTTCTCAGGGCCAAAATCAGGCAGCCCGATATCAAAAACAGGGCCAATGTGGTGCCGATCAGCATGCCTTCAATATTGCGTTTCGAAATATATGCGAACATTACGAAGGGGCCTGCTGCTTCAGGCCGGATTTCAGGGGGAAAGTTATCCTTAACCCAGTCATCGGCGCGCCGGATAAGGTTTTGCGCCTGTTTTGTGGAGACATTGCGCAGGGTGGCGATCACCTGAGTCGCGGATTTGTCCACGTTGATCATATTGTTGAGGTCTAGACCATAGGGCAGTGACATTTCATAGAGCAGCAGGTACTGCGCCGCCAGTTGGCGGTCATCCGGCAATCTGTACCAAGACGGGTCATCGCCGTGCAGGTTGCGATTTAACCGCTTCATGATATCGGCCATCGTCTGCACATGAACCACTTCCGGTTGGCTGTTGAGCCAGGCGGAAAAGGCATCGAGATCGTTGAGGTATTTTGGGTCGCTGATGCCACCGCTGCTTCCGGAAGAAACGGAGTATTGAAGTTGATAAATTCCGGATAGGTTTTTCATCGCAAAGTCTGTATCGATGCGAAACTGTATCGTTTCATCGAAATAATTCACGAACTGGTCGTTCAACTCGATTCGCGGGATCAGGGCGCCCAACCCGGCAACCAGCACGAACATGCCGCCCAACAGGGCTTTACGGTGACCGATAACGAAATTCGCCATGCTTTCCATGGCATGAAAATCGCCGCGTTTTCCTCCGCGGGGACGCACGTTCAGAGGCAGGATGGCCATGGCGGCGGGAAGAAACAATATTGAAAAAACCCAGGCCGCGGCGGTACCCGTGGCGGTAATATTGCCTAGGTCACGAAACGGAGGGGCGTCGCTGAAATTCAACGAGAGAAAACCGATAACCGTGGTCAGGCTGGTGAGAAAAATCGGTTGGAAGTTTATTCTAAGGCTTTCAACCAGTGAATCCCGCTTGGATACACCGTCCCTCATCTGGTTAAACATGGTTATGAGAATGTGAATACTGTCGGCGATGGCGATGGTCAGAATGATGGTGGGCGCCACGACCGAGGGCGGCGTCAACATCAACCCCGCCCATCCCGCCAAACCCAAAGCAGTCGCCGCCGAAAGACCGATAACAACAACCGTCGCCATGGTCCCCGGTATGGATCTCAAAAGTACGAACATCACCAACACAAGCGCGCCGTACATCAAGGGAATCAGGGTTTCCAGGTCGTCATGGCCGGCATCCGAAAAAGCCTGGTTGAGTGGCACGGTCCCGGTGAGGACGAGCGTTAAGTCGGGATATTCCGCGCGAATCTTGGCCGCCAGCTTTCGCGCCGCCGCCATGACCGGAACCGGTTCATTGGAATCCTTTCCCGGCATGGTCAAGGTAACCGCGACGCCAGTGGTTGAACCATCGGCCGATACCAGCCGGTTCAACAGCAGTGGCTCGCTCAGGGCTACCTGGTGAACGGTGCTTATCCTGTCCTGAGTGATGGCGCCTTTCTTCGGCACCAAATCCTCGACGATGAAATCATCCCCTTCGGCGAAGCTGCGTTGGAAATTCGTCACCGAATCCACCCGTGTCGCGAAAGGAAGCATCCAGGCTTCATCGGTCAATGCCCGAACGGCATTCAGCGTATCGGGTGAAAAGATATCGCCAGAGCCAGGCTTGAGCACGAACAGAACGTTGTCTGACTTGGTGTAAACATTCTGAAGGGCTTCAAAGGCGGCGAGTTGTGGATTTTCATTACTGAAGAAGACCCTGTAATCGGTGGAAAAGCCCAGGAACCTCATTCCCGAAGCCGCGACAATGGCGACCAGCAGGGTTGCCGCCAAAACCCACCAACGGCGCCGGATTACCCAATGGGCATAGGAAACCACCCATTCGTCAAAAGCCGAGGAAGAGCCTTGGCTAGGCCTTCCACGTCTATTTTCGTTGACCATGAATTTTTTACCAACCAAAGCCGCGTAATTCGTCCGCGCCGACCTTGCTATCAGATTCCCGTGCAAGATTCCTTAAAGAAGCCTCGCGGAGGAAATACCAGTCCCCGGGGTTGATGACGTCATTCGGATGCTGAACTCGAAAATAGAAAACTGCTGGCTCCGCGTCTCCCGGCTTGCCTGCCCCCACTTGTAATCCCGCACGGAGACAAGCAAGACTCGTTCAAGTATCCCGTATTAATAGTGCAAATAAATATTACACCCCTTTTTTTTGTGTTCAGCCATCCTTTTGGCCGAAATTATAATACAGAGCGTGATTCTGTATGATTTTCTTACAGAACTTGAAGCTTGAAAACACTGAAGATACGAACAGATAATTCATATTTTCCTTATTTATCAATGGTATAAGAATTTTAGCCCGGCTTGGCCCCTGTCAG